>DATCXL010000762.1:0-2480 GCA_036565825.1 Mycobacteriales bacterium | reverse complement strand
GCGACGGTGGGTCAGGGTTTGATGCCGACCCCGCTGTAGTAGTACAGCGTGGCGGAGGCATCCTCGCCGGGATCCGGGCGCCACCGGGGTATCCAGACCAGGCCGGGGTCGACCAGATCGAACCCGTCGAACATGGCCGCCACCTGGTCACGGGACCGCAGGTTGACCTTGGTCATCACCTGGCTGTAGGTCTTCATGGCTTCCTGGTGGGTGTCCGAGGGGTCGTCACCGGTGACGTGCGAGATGGTCAGGTAGCTGCCCGGGGCGAGCCGGTCGCGGTAGCGGGCCACCAGCCCGGCCGGGTCCTGGTCGTCGGGAACGAAGTGCAGCACGCACAGCATGAGTAGCCCGACGGGCCGGTTCAGGTCGAGAAGATCGAGCAGGTCGGGGTTGGCCAGGATGCGTTCGGGGTCGCGGATGTCGGAGTGGATGGCGGTGACCCGCCCGTTGTCGGCCAGCATCCGCCGGCCGTGCAGCACCGCGACCGGGTCGACGTCGACGTACACGACGCGGCAGTCGGGATTCGCGTCCTGGGCGACCTCGTGCACGTTGCCCGCGGTGGGGATTCCCGAACCGATGTCGAGGAACTGGGTGATGCCGGCTCCGACCATGAACCGGACGGCGCGACGCAGGAACGCCCGGTTGGCGAACATCCCCAGCCTGCCGTCGGGATTGGCGGCCAGCACCTTCTCGGCGGCCTCGCGGTCAACGGCGAAGTTGTGTGACCCGCCCAGGGCGTAGTCGTACATCCGCGCCATGCTCGGCTGGTTGACGTCGATCGTGTCCGGCACCCAGTCCCGCTGGCCCATTCCCGCTCCTTGCTCACTGTCGGTGTCCCGAATGTCACTGTTGTGAGTGATCATGCCGTGTCCGTCCGGGCTTTCGGCGGGAAACGTCTGATCGGGTGGGTCCTGTCGCGACCGCCTCGGCTGTCGGTGCTGACACACATGCCGAAGACGGGCCGTGGCGGGTACCCCTCGTACGGGGACCTGGTTATCCGCGCAGGGGACACGGCTGGCGGCCGAGGTGGATTCACCGGAACACGTTGGTGCCGCGTGGTATTGCTGTTGCCGGCTTGGCGGACTCGGTTCGGTGACGTGTGGGGGAACAGCGGTGGGAGTTTTCGACGTTGCTGAACAGCGGCGGCAGACCGGCGGTGCGTCGACCGACCACGAGTCCGCGTCGGTCACCGGTCCGGACCACCCCGGCGCGGGTGCCGGGTTCGCGGTGCTCGATGTCGAGACGACGGGCCTGGTTCCCGGACGCGACCGGATCGTGGAGATCGCCGTGGTACGAACCGACGTTGCGGGTCGTGTCGTCGACGAATGGTCGACGTTGGTCAACCCCGAACGATCTGTGGGGGCCAGCCACATCCACGGCATCACCGCGGTGGACGTGCGCCACGCACCACATTTCGCCGAGGTGGCCGGGGAATTCGGTGCCAGGCTGGCCGGTCGGGCGCTGGTGGCGCACAACGCGGTGTTCGACCTGGGTTTCGTTCGAATGGAATACGCGCGGTTGGGCGTACCGATCCCGGCGGTGCCGTACCTGTGCACGCTTGAGGCCAGTCGGGACTACCTGCCGGACCTGAGGCGGCGGCGGTTATCGGACTGTTGTGACGCCCTGGGTGTCAGTCAGCTCGGCGCGCACTCCGCCCTGGGGGATGCCCGGGCCGCCGCCGGGTTACTCGCCCGCTACCTGGATCCGGGAACCGGCCGGCCCCCGTTGCGTGGGCACGCCGGGCTACCGGTCCTGGCGGCTGAGGTGCGCTGGCCCACGGTACCGGGTGCGGCAGCGCCGACCCTGCCTCGCGGCGGTCAGACGGAATCCCGTTCGTGACCCGGCCGGGGACGTGACGCGAACGACGGTCAACTGGCGCCCCGTGCCACCGGTCGGGCCGGGTTGGCGATCCACTCGCTCCACGAACCCACATACAGGGCCGCGTCGATGCCGGCCAGTCGCAGCGCCAGCACCTGGTGTGCCGCGACCACTCCCGAGCCGCAGTAGGTGGCCACGGTGGTCCCGGCGGTAACGCCCAGGCCGGCGAAGCGTTCGCGCAACTCGTTCGCCGGGCGTAGCAGACCGTCGGCGTCGTCGTTGTCGGTGCTGGGTGCCGACAGGGCACCGGGGATGTGCCCGGCGATCGGGTCCAGCGGTTCCACCTCGCCGCGGTACCGCTCGCCGGCCCTGGCGTCGAGCAGAACGCCATGCCGGGCCAGTTCCGGTACCTGCTCGACTTTGAGCAGCGGCATCCCACCCGGTACGACGGTGAGGTTCCCGGGTTCGACCGGCCCCTGATCGCCGGTCTGGATCGGCAGGCCCGCCCTGGACCAGGCGTCGTATCCGCCGTCGAGTACCCGTACGTCGGGGTGGCCGAAGTAGCGCAGCATCCACCACAGTCGGGCGCAGACCGTCGAGTCGCGTTGGTCGTAGACGATGACGGGACGGTCCTGGCGCACGCCCAGACGGCGCACGGCCGC
>DATCXL010000754.1:0-6715 GCA_036565825.1 Mycobacteriales bacterium | reverse complement strand
GTGGATCGGGGTTCGTAGCCGGCGGCTGGTCAGCACCACCGCGCCGGCCCCGAGCAACACGTCGAACAGCAACCCGACCGGCCACAGCGCGGCGCCGTTCGACGGCGTCTGGTAGAACTCGTTGCCCTGCCCGTCGCGGTGTAGTTGTGGCGCGGACCGGACCTTGCGCAGTTCCCGGGACACGGCGCCGAGCGGGTCGAAGCTGGCCGCCTGTACCTGCACGTCGCCTTCCGGACCGAGTTCCTGTTCCACCACCGGCGCGGCTGGAGCCGAGTCGGCCAACACCACGAACGGGTTCGGTGCGAGCAGCCACCAGGCCCGGTCCGGGCGGGGCACACTGGTCGACTCGGAGATGTCGTGGCAGTCGGTTTCGATCGGTATCTGCCCCGGGCCGAGCGGGTTGCCGTCCCGGTCCACCAGGTTGCCCTGCGAGTCCTGCAACATCGAACAGGCGTGGAACTTGACCGTGCGGGTGTCAGGCGTGAGCGCGGTGGCCAGCACGAACGCCAACAGGGTGCCGACCGTGCCGGCGAACACCAACAGGTAGGCCAGCACGCTGGACGTGGTGGTGTTCGCCAGCAACGCGGACAGCCCCAGCGCCAACGCGCAGCCGACCCCCAGCAGCAGCGACATCATCAGGTAGACGCCGGCCACCCGCAGCACCGACAGCCCGCCCTCGGCCAGGCCCCAGCCGGCCAGCGGCAGGGTCACCGCCAGGAACACCAGCGCGGTACTCCAGGAGGCGACCAACTTGCCGACCGCGATCTCGGCCGGCCGCAGCAGGGTGACCTGCAGGGGGGCCAGGGTGCCCCGGGCGCGGTCACCGTTCACCGACTGGGCGGCAAGCGCGGGGGAGACCAGCAGCGACAGCGCGAGCACCACCAACATCAGCACGCCGAACATGGCCGCGCCCCGGTACTGCGCCAGGGTCTGCGCGGACGGGCCGGTCACCCCGCGGGCGAACCCCGCCCGGGTGCCGGTGGCGACCAGGGCCAGCAGCAGGAACCAGATGGCCAGCAGCCAGCGCCAGCGACCGGCCCGGATGCGTAGCCGGAACTCCAGCCTGGCCATGGTGAGTACGCCTGACAGGCTCACGCCGACTCCTCGGTCAGGTCCAGGTAGGCCGCCTCCAGAGCGCCACCCAGCGGGGCGAACGAGGTCACCAGTACTCCTGCGTTGACCAACTCCGCCAGCAGTCGGGCCGCGGCCGGATCTCCACCGGTCACCTGCACGTCCAGACCCGGGGTGGCCGGTGCGCCGTGCGGCACACCCGCGTGGTCGAGAGCCTCGACCAGCCGCGACATGTCCAGTGCGCGCAGCCGGTAGGTGCGGGCCACCCGGGCAGCCGGCAGTTCGTTGATCGAGTGTTGGCCCACCGTTCGGCCGGCGTCGACGAACACCACCCGGTCGGCCAGTTCCTCCAGGTCGGACAGAATGTGGCTGGACACAACCACGGCCACCCCGTCGGTGGCCAGCGTGCGCAGCAGATCGCGCAGCGCCACCCGACTGCGCGGGTCCAGGCCGGAGGCCGGTTCGTCCAGGAGCAGCACCCGAGGCTCGTGGACCAGTGCGCGGACCAGGCCCAGCCGCTGCTTCTGGCCGCGGGACAACGTGTGCACCGGGGCGTCGGCGTGGTCCTCCAGCCGGGCCAACCCGAGCAGGTGGGACACCCGCAGCCGCCGGACCGTGGCCGGCACCCGGTACGCGGCGGCCATCACGTCGAGGTACTCGGCGGCGCTGAGGTTGTCGTACAACCCGAACACGTCGGGTGACCAGCCCATCAACCTACGGACGTCACCCGGTTGGGTGATTGGGTCGAATCCGGCGATCCGCACCTCTCCGGCGTCGGGCACCAGCAGGGTGGCCAACACCAGCAGCAGCGTGGTCTTGCCCGAGCCGTTCGGTCCGACCAGCGCCGTCACCTCACCCGGGTGAGCCTCCATGTCCATGCCCCGTACCGCATGCACATTTCCGAACGCTCTGCGTACACCGCGCGCGACCACCCCAACGTCCCCCATCACGTGAATCTAGCGCCCGGTCTGCCGCCGGGTAGGCTCGACCACGATCGTGAGGAGGCTTCGGTGGGGCTCGTCGTACAGAAATATGGCGGCTCCTCGGTCGCTGACGCCGAACGGATCAAGCGCGTGGCCGAACGCATCGTGTCCTCGCGCCGTCTGGGCCACAACGTCGTGGTCGCCGTTTCCGCCATGGGTGACACGACCGACGAGTTGCTCGACCTCGCCCGGCAGGTGGCGCCACTGCCACCGCCGCGTGAGTTGGACATGTTGCTCACTGCCGGTGAGCGGATCTCGATGGCACTACTCGCCATGGCGATCAGCTCACTGGGTTACGAGGCGCGTTCGTTCACCGGCTCGCAGGCCGGTGTGATCACCGACTCGACGCACGGCCGGGCCCGCATCATCGACGTCACTCCGGGCCGGATCGCGCGCGCCGTCGAGGACGGCGCGGTGGCCATCGTGGCCGGGTTCCAGGGGGTGTCGCAGGACACCAAGGACATCACCACGCTCGGCCGCGGCGGCACCGACACCACCGCGGTGGCCCTGGCCGCAGCCCTGGGCGCGGACGTGTGCGAGATCTACACCGACGTGGACGGGGTGTTCACCGCCGACCCGCGGATCGTGCACGACGCCCGGCGGCTGGAGACGGTGACCTACGAGGAGATGCTGGAGATGGCCGCGTGCGGGGCCAAGGTGCTCATGCTGCGGTGCGTCGAGTACGCCCGGCGGTACGGCATCCCGGTCCATGTCCGCTCCTCATTCTCGGACAAACCCGGCACGATTGTGACCGGATGGATGGGAGATCTTCCCGTGGAACAGGCGATCATCACCGGAGTCGCGCACGACCGCAGCGAGGCCAAGATCACGGTGGTCGGGGTGCCGGACAAGCCCGGTGAGGCAGCGACCATCTTCCGGGCGCTGGCCGACGCCGAGGTCAACATCGACATGATCGTGCAGAACGTGTCCGCCGCGGCGACCGGGCGCACCGACATCTCGTTCACCCTGCCCCGCCACGACGGCGTCACCGCACTGTCGGCGTTGAAGAAGATCCAGGACAGGGTCGGGTTCGAGAGCACGCTCTACGACGACCACATCGGCAAGGCGTCCCTGATCGGCGCGGGCATGCGCTCACACCCCGGGGTGTCGGCGAAGTTCTTCCAGGCGCTGGCCGACTCGGGCGTCAACGTGGAGATGATCTCCACCTCGGAGATCCGCATCTCGGTGGTGTGCCGGGACACCGCGCTGGACAACGCGGTGCGCGCGCTGCACGACGCCTTCGAACTTGGCGACGGGACCGAGGCCACGGTGTACGGCGGGACCGGACGATGACCGCCACCCGTAGGCCCACCCTGGCCGTGGTCGGAGCCACCGGCGCGGTGGGCACGGTGATGCTCTCGATCCTGTCGCGACGCCCGGACGTGTGGGGCGAGATCCGACTGGTCGCCTCGGCTCGCTCAGCCGGCCGACTGCTGTCGGTTCGGGGTGAACAGGTCGCGGTACGCGCACTGGCACCCGAGGTGTTCGACGGCGTGGACGTGGCCATGTTCGACGTGCCCGACGAGGTGTCCGCGCGGTGGGCCCCGATCGCGGCCGAGCGCGGTGCGGTCGTGGTGGACAACTCCGGCGCCTTCAGGATGGATCCGGACGTACCACTGGTGGTTCCCGAGGTGAATCCCGAGCAGGCCCGCATCCGGCCGCGCGGCATCATCGCGAACCCGAACTGCACGACCCTGACCATGATGGCCGCGATGGGTGCGCTGCACCGCCGGTGGCGGCTGACCGAGCTGGTGGTGGCCTCCTACCAGGCCGTCTCCGGCGGCGGCCAGGTAGCGGTGACACGGCTCTACGACGAACTGGAGGCGGTCACCGGCGACCGCACCCTGGGCCAGACCGCCGGCGACGTGCGCAAGGTGGTCGACGCGGCCCTTGGCACGGACACCCCGTCGCCGTTCCCGGCGCCGGTGGCGCTGAACGTGGTGCCGTGGGCCGGGTCGCTCAAGGATGACGGTTGGTCCTCGGAGGAACTGAAGGTCCGCAACGAGTCGCGCAAGATCCTCGGCATCCCGGACCTCAAGGTGTCCGCGACCTGCGTGCGGGTGCCGGTGGTCACCACCCACTCGCTCGCGGTGCACGCCACCTTCGCCGGGCCGGTGAACGTGGCCGAGGCGCGGGTCGCGTTGGAACAGGCGCCCAGCGTGGTGGTACGCGACGATCCGGCCGCCGGGGTCTTTCCGACACCCGTCGACGTGGTGGGTACCGACCCGACCTATGTGGGGCGGATCAGGCAGGCGTTGGACTTCCCGAACACCCTCGACCTGTTCGTGGTCGGGGACAACCTGCGCAAGGGCGCCGCACTCAACACCGCGGAGATAGCAGAACTGGTCGCCGCCGAGTTCTGACCGCCGGCGGATGCGGGCCGGGCATGTCCCGACCCGTTCTGACGCAGGGTCGGCATCCGCGCTGGGGTGAATGGCTGCAGGACCGGTTCGATAGGTACCGGCCGCACGGTCGGTCCGGGTGGTTGCTGGCGACTGGTGCCGGTCCGCCGTCCCGGTCCGCGTAGAGGGGCGCGGCGGGGACGGCGGACCGTGCCGCCGCCTGGCGACTGGCGACAGGTGCCCGGACCTTTCGGGTGGTCGGGCCGGTGAACGGCGTGGGTACCCCGCGTCACCGGAATGCCAGCGGACACTCTCTCCGACACCGTCCATCCACCCGTTGGGGTGCCCGGGCATCGATGACCGGGGGTTCGACGTACGAGGCACCGGAGAGCGCGAATGGTGATGTGGGTTCGTCCACACCTTCGGCGGGCCCGGGTCCCTCCGGTGGGCGTGGGTGGTCCGTGCTGACCGGACCGGTGCCGCTGGTGGCCGCCACCGCGCTCGCGCTCGCCGCCGGCGCCACGTTCGCCGGCGCGTCGGTGCTCCAGCAACGCGCCGCCCGTACAGCGCCGGCCGCCGACACGCTACGCCCCAGGCTGATCCTCGATCTGGTGCACCTGCGGAGTTGGCTGGCCGGTGCCGCGGCCGGTGCGGTCGGGTTCGCCTTCCAGGCGGTGGCCCTGTACCTGGGACCGATCACCCTGGTCCAACCGCTGATCATCAGCGAACTGTTGTTCGCGCTGCCGCTGTCCGCGCGGCTGAGCGGGGGGCGGTTGGGTGTTCGGGAGTGGGCCGGCGCCGGGTTGGTGGTGGTGGGTCTGGCCGCGTTCCTGGTCACCGCCTCGCCCACCCAGAGCGTCCGACCGCTCGACGCGACGGGATGGTCGCCGGTCCTGGGCACCACGGTGCTGGTCGTCGGTGCCGCGCTGGCGCTCGCCCCGCGGCGGCCGGGCCTGCGGCGGACCAGCATGCTCGCGGTCGCCACCGGGTTGACCTTCGGGGTGATGGCGACGTTGACCAAGGCGGTGGCGACCCTGTTCGCGGACCGTGGCATCGCCGCGGTGTCGAGTTGGCATCCGTGGGCGCTGGCGGTGGTCGCGCTGGTCGGCGTGTTGCTCTCCCAGAGCGCGTTCCAGGCCGGCCCACTGGCGGTCAGCCTGCCACTCATCGACGTGCTGATCCCGCTGTCGGCCAGCGTCATCGCGGTGACCGCGTTCCACGAAGGGATCAGCCACACCCCCGTCGACATCGTGGTGGAGGTGTGTGCCGGCGCGGCCGCGATCGCCGGTATCGCCCTGCTCGACACCTCGCCACTCGTGCGTCGCGCGCAACGTTCCGGAGCTGGCGCACCCCCGGCTGAACCCAACTGAACCGGGCGCTGGTGGGCACGGCGTCGGCGGTGACCGCCGTGTCGTGCTGCGGGTGGGTCGTTACCCGGGCCCGGTTGGGTCGTTGGAACTGCCGGTGACCACTTTCTGACTTTGGGTGTCTGGAGGCGGTGTGTTCGTGGCATGGCAGGCGGATCCGACCGGAGCGGTGCGTACCGCGTCGGTGGTCCGTGTGCCGCGGCGGGCGTTGTTTCGCCTCGCCGTGCTCGCCGGCGCCACGGCCGCGATCTGGCTGGTGTGCGGTAGTGCCACGTCCTACGCGGACGAGGGCGCACCGTCGGACATCGCCGCCGGTGTGTTCGATGCCCACCCGGACACGTTTCCCGCTCTCGGCCGGACCCTCGACCCGATGGCCGAGCCGGTGGTTGGTTCGGTGACTGGTCTGGGTCCCGGCCCGGGTTTGGACTCGGGGCCGGGTACAGGATCGGGTGCTGGATCGGGTTCAGGGCTCGGGTCGGTGACCGTGACGGTCAGCCAGCCCGCGGCCCGGATCGCGTCAGAGGTCACCACTCCCGTCGGCCGTCGGGTGTTGCCGCTGACCCGGGTCGCCCGGGCGGTCAGCCCAGACGAACTCGCACCGGCCGCTCCCCTGTTGCGGCCGATGCACGGTGCCCTGCCGGCCCGGTTGTTCGAACCGTTGGTCCACACCGTGGATTCGACCACCGACCCGGCGTCCACCGGCGGGTTGGCCGGCTCGGTGGACGCACCCGGTCCGATGAGTCCGGCGGGTCCGTCCGATGTGGCCGATCCGGTTGTTCCGGCTGGGACGGGGCTGACCGGTGCGCAGGTCGGGTTCGGGCGGCGGCCCAGCGAAGTGCCGTCGCCCGACACCGTCCCCACGGAGCGCTGGGCAGACACGCCGGTGCGGCCCGGTCCGGCCCGATCGTCCGCGCCCGGACACCATCCGGGCGGACCGGTTCCGGTACCGGCC
>DATCXL010000751.1:0-4737 GCA_036565825.1 Mycobacteriales bacterium | reverse complement strand
ACGACCGGGTGCGGGCCGCCTACCTCGGCGAGGACATCAGTGAGGGCGCTGCCTGACGTTCACCATCGACCCGGTCATGGCGAGTTCTCGCGGGATCGCCGTGAGAGCGCTGAAGGGCCGCGTCTTCGCGTGCGGACGAGTGGTCGGTCAGGACGTGGACCGGCCGGGTGCGCCGGGTGCGCCGGGTGCGGCGTTGCGGAGCATGCAGGTCAGCCGCGCGGTGCACACCCGCCGGCCCTCCTGGTCGGAGATGGCGATCTCGTAGGTGGCCAGGGTGCGGCCCTCGTGCACCGGGGTGCACACCGCGGTGACCAGGCCATCACGCGCCGCGCGGTGGTGGGTCGCGTTGATCTCGATGCCGACCGCGGCCCGCTGCGGGCCGGCGTGCATGGCGGCGGCGATCGAGCCCAGCGCCTCGGCCAGGACGCACGACGCGCCGCCGTGCAACAGCCCGTAGGGCTGGCGGTTGTCCTTCACCGGCATGGTGGCCACCAGCCGACCGGGGGTCCAGTCGGTGACCACGATCCCCATCCGGTCATTGAGTTGCTCGGTCCGCACCAGGCCCTCGACGTCGGCGAACCCGTCCGCGGCGTTCGGCCGCTCTGCCTGCTCCTGCTCGACCATGTGACCTCCTCGGCCCGCGACCGCCACGCGCGGCTCTGTCACTGCCTGACCCTAGACTCGATCGCGTGACAGACACGGACGCCCCCCGGCTCCTACTGCTCGACGGTCACTCTCTGGCATACCGGGCATTCTTTGCGCTGCCCGTGGAGAACTTCTCCACCACCACCGGCCAGCCGACCAACGCCGTCTACGGCTTCACCTCGATGCTGATCAACGTGCTGCGGGACGAGCAGCCGACCCACCTCGCGGTGGCCTTCGACGTGTCCCGCAAGACCTTCCGCACCGAGCAGTACGCCGCGTACAAGGCCACCCGGTCGGAGAGCCCGGTGGATTTCCGGGGTCAGGTCAGCCTGATCCGGGAGGTGCTCGACGCGCTGCGGGTACCGGTGTTCGCGGTGGACGGGTACGAAGCCGACGACGTGATCGCCACCCTGGCCACCGAGGCCGAGGCCGAGGGCTTCCAGGTACTGATCTGTTCGGGGGACCGGGACACGTTCCAACTGGTCTCCGACCGGGTCACCGTGCTCTACCCGCGCAAGGGTGTCTCGGACCTGGCCCGGATGACCCCCGCCGCCATCGAGGAGAAGTACGGCCTGACCCCGGCCCAGTACCCGGACTTCGCCGCGCTGCGTGGCGACCCCAGCGACAACCTGCCCAACATCCCCGGGGTGGGGCCTAAGACCGCGACGAAGTGGATCCGCGAGTACGGCTCGCTGGAGCAACTGGTCGAGCGGGTCGACGAGGTCCGGGGTAAGGCCGGCGACGCGCTGCGCGCCCACCTGGCCGACGTGCTGCAGAACCGCCGGCTGACCGAACTGGTCCGCGACGTCTCGTTGGACACCCCGCCGGCCGCCCTGGCGCTGCGACAGTGGGACCGCCAGCAGGTGCACGAGCTGTTCGACACGCTCCAGTTCCGGGTGCTGCGCGACCGGCTGTGGGTGACCCTTTCGGCGGCCGAGCCGGAGGCCGAGGGCGGCTTCGAGGTGCCCGGCCATCAACTCGGGCCCGGCGAGGTCGCCGGTTGGCTGCGCGACGTCGCCCGGTCCGGTGCCCGGGTCGGGGTGTCGGTACGTGGCAGGTGGGGGCGTGGCACCGGCACCGTGGACGGGCTGGCACTGGCGGTCGAGGGCGGTGAGGGCGCCTACCTCGACACCGGGCAACTCGACGCGGCCGACGAACAGGCGCTGGTGGAATGGCTGGCCGACCCGACCATGCCCAAGGCGTTCCACGACCTGAAGGGGCAGATGCTGGCACTGCGGGCCAGGGGCTGGGACGTGGCCGGGGTGTCCAGTGACACCGCGCTGGCCGCCTACCTGGCACTGCCCGGCCAACGCACCTTCGACCTGGCCGACCTGTCGTTGCGTTACCTGCATCGCGAACTGCGGGCCGAGGACGACCAGGGCGGTCAGCTCACCCTGGACGGTGGGAACGAGGAGGCAGACGAGGCGCTCGCGCGGACCGAGATCGTCCGGGCCCGTGCGGTGGCAGACCTGGCGCGGGTACTCGACGAGGACCTGGCCGGCCGGGAGATCCTCGGGCTGTTGTGTGACCTGGAACTTCCACTGGTGGACGTGCTGGCCCGGATGGAGGCCGTCGGCATCGCCGCGGACACCGACCACCTGGCCGAGCTGGCGGCGCACTTCGCCGCCGAGGTCAAGCAGGCGGCCCAGGACGCCTACGCGGTGATCGGCCGGGAGATCAACCTGGGTTCGCCCAAACAGTTGCAGGTTGTGCTCTTCGAGGAGCTGGGGCTGCCCAGGACCAAGCGCATCAAGACCGGGTACACCACCGACGCGGAGTCTTTGCAGAAACTGCTGGTCGAGACCGGTCACCCGTTCCTGGAGCACCTGCTGCGGCACCGTGACGTGGCCCGGCTCAGGACCGTGGTGGACGGGCTGATACCGATGGTCGACGACCTGGGTCGCATCCACACCACCTTCAACCAGACCATCGCGGCGACCGGTCGGTTGTCGTCCACCGACCCGAACCTCCAGAACATTCCGATCCGCACCGCCGAGGGCCGTCGGATCCGGCGGGCGTTCGTGCTCGGGCCCGGCTTCGAGTCGCTGCTGACCGCCGACTACAGCCAGATCGAGATGCGCATCATGGCGCACCTGTCCGCCGACGCCGGGCTGATCGAGGCCTTCACCTCCGGCGAGGACCTGCACACCTTCGTCGCGTCGCGCGCCTTCGGTCTGCCGGTGGACCAGGTGGACCCGGAGATGCGGCGGCGGATCAAGGCGATGTCCTACGGACTGGCCTACGGTCTGTCCGCGTACGGACTGGCCCAACAGTTGCACATCGCCCCGGACGAGGCCCGCGAACACATGGACGCCTACTTCGAGCGGTTCGGTGGGGTGCGCGACTACCTGCGCGACGTGGTGGAACAGGCCCGGGTGACCGGGTACACCGAGACGATCATGGGTCGCCGTCGGTACCTGCCTGACCTCACCAGCGACAACAGGCAGCGCCGCGAGATGGCCGAGCGGATGGCTCTGAACGCGCCGATCCAGGGTTCGGCCGCCGACATCATCAAGGTCGCCATGCTGCGGGTGGACGCCGCGTTGCGCGACGCCGGGCTGCGTTCCCGGCTGCTGTTGCAGGTGCATGACGAACTGGTGTGTGAGGTCGCGCCGGGCGAGCGCGAGGCGGTCGAGGATCTGGTCCGCCGGGAGATGGGCGCGGCCTACTCGCTGTCGGTGTCGATGGACGTGTCGGTCGGCGTCGGTCGTACCTGGGACGACGCCGCGCACTGATTCGAATTCGGTTGCCGCGCCTCGGGTGGTTCGTGTTCGCTCACCAGATGACAGTGCCCGACGGCTTCCGTGACCAGCCCGTCCTGCACGGCCCACGGGTGCGGTTGGAACCGATGTGTGACAGGTACTTCGACGGGATCTGGCCGATGTTCTCCGAGCCGGAGACGATGCGGCTGACCGGTACCCACCGGCGGTTCAGCTCCGAGGAGATCCGGCACTGGGTCGCCACCAGGCCCGACCAGCACGACCGCGCGGACTGGGTCATCGTGCGCCGCGAGGATGACGCCGTACTCGGTGAGGCGGTCCTCAACGAGTTCGACCCGCACAACGAGTCGGTGAACTACCGGATCGGCCTGGTCGGGCCGGCGGTGTTCGGCCTCGGTTACGGCACCGAGGCGACCCGGCTGGTGCTGGACCACGCGTTCGACGTGGCCGGCCTGCACCGGGTCAGCCTGGAGGTGTACGACTTCAACCCGCGTGCCCAACGGGTTTACGAGAAGTGCGGCTTCCGCCGCGAGGGCACCCACCGCGAAGCCCTGCGCTGGGACGGCCGGTGGCACGACGCCATCTCGATGGCGATCCTGTCCACCGACCCGCGGCCCTGGTCGTACGAACCAGCGATATCGAGCGACACGGCCACCTGACGGGTCAGCCCTCCGGGGCGTCGGCGCGGCGCGGGCTCGGGGCGCGTGGCAGGCCGGGGCGTTCGACCAGCACGCCGAACCCGACCAGCAGGCCGAGGCACAGCGCGTCCAGCCAGGCGATACCGGCGACCGTGCGGTGTCCGACCGCGTACACCAGCCCGACGAATCCCGCCATGGCCACCCACAGGCCCCAGGAGATCCGATGCCCGCACACCGCCAGGTTCGCGTAGAGCAGCAGCTCGGCCAGCGCGACCAGACTCCCCACCAGCGCGAACACTCCGGCCACCATACCCAGCGTGTGGTAGTCGGGACCGAAGACGAAGGGGAGCACCGTCGGGCCGCCCACCGTCGCGGCGAGTGTCGCGACCACCGCGCCACCACTGACCAACCAGAATGCCCGGCGCAGCAGAACCCTGCGCTGGTCCGGGTTGGACAGTCGTGGGAAGACCACCACCGCGACGACGTGCAGTAGCCAGAACACACCCTTGGCGGTCAGTGATCCGGCGGCGTACACACCGGAGAGGTGCGCAGGCAGCAGGTGCCGGGCCAGCACCACGTCGAGGTTCTGTAGCGCGAACAGACCGAACATGCCAGAGGTTGCGCCGCGCAGTTCGGTCAGTGCCCCGTCGCCGGCCATGCCGCGACGGGGCCGGCGCAGGTCGCGGACCAGCAGGCCCAGACTCGCCACGGTGGCCAGCGTGGCGGCCACGGCG
>DATCXL010000749.1:0-2193 GCA_036565825.1 Mycobacteriales bacterium | reverse complement strand
GGGGTAACGCATCTGGTCTACGCCGCGTACACCGAACGTGCCACCATGGCCGAGACCACCGCGCCGAACCTGGCCATGTTGACCAACCTGCTCGACGGACTTCGGGCGGCGGGCGCTCCGCTGCGGCACGTGGTACTCATCGGCGGCGGCAAGTCCTACGGCGAGCATCTCGGCCCGTACAGGACGCCCGCCAAGGAGAGCGATCCCCGGTTCCTGGGGCCGATCTTCTACAACGAGCAGGAGGACCTGCTGGCGTTCCGGGCCGACCGCGACGGGTTCACCTACACGGTGCTGCGGCCCGATGTGGCGATCGGCTTCGGCCTCGGGTCGCCGATGAACCTGCTGGGCGCGATCGGGGTCTACGCCGCCCTGTCGAAGGCGGAGGGGGTGCCGCTGCGGTTCCCCGGCGCCCCGGGCACGTGGACGGCACTGCACCAGTTCACCGACACCGACCTGCTCGCCTCGGCGG
The DNA here is from genome assembly GCA_036565825.1 of Mycobacteriales bacterium. GTDB lineage: Bacteria > Actinomycetota > Actinomycetes > Mycobacteriales > DASULA01 > DASULA01. The sequence goes on along the minus strand of DATCXL010000749.1, from coordinate 1,724 downwards.
TCCGGTGGGCGCTTGATGCCGGGACCGCGCGGAACGAGGTGTTCAACGTGACGAACGGGGACAACTTCCGCTGGCAACACCTCTGGGCGGACATCGCCGCCGTGTTCGACATGCCAACCGCGGTGCCACAGCCGATGAGGCTGGCCGTGCAGATGGCCGACAGGTCGGCGGCGTGGGACGCGCTCACAGTGCGACACGGGTTGCGGGAGGTCCCGTATCGGCAGATCGCCTCCTGGGAATTCGCCGACGGCGTGTGGTGGTCGGACTACGACATGGTGCAGAGCACCATCAGGATCCGTCAGGCGGGATTCACCGACTGTGTTGACTCCCACCACAGCATCACCAGCAAACTCCGCCATCTTCGTGAGCAGCGTTACCTACCGTGACGGTCCGTGGTTGGTCGGGCGTGCAGGGTGCCCATCACCACCGACCGGGCAGCTCGGAACCGGGTATTTCGGACGATCATCGGGTAACCTGAGGGCGGAGCCGTGCGGACGTCGGTGCACCGACGTCGGTACCAGACCCACCAGGTCCGGCTTTTCGGTGGCCACTAAACTCGGGGTCGCCAGGGTGTCTGTTGCCCACCGCCAGTGCTCGGCGACGCCGGCGCACCCGGTGCACCTGGCCACACTCCATTGCACGCAGGAGGAGTAACCCTGATCACAGATCCGGCTGACGTGACCCGGTCGGGGCCCACCGTCATTCGCGTCCACGAGTTGGCCCGCGAACTTGGCGTCCGAGTCTCTGTCGTCCTGGACGCGGCTCGCTACAAGCAGATCCGCTACCTGCGGACCGCCTCCAGCCCGGTCCCGAAAGCCGACGCCGACACCATCCGGGCGGTGGTGCGTCGAGGCGATATCCCGGTACGCAGCGACACCCGGAACACCCGGAACACCCGGGACACCCATCTCGTCGAACAGACCGGCGGGCGGGCGGCCAGTCCCGAGGAACAGGTCGCCGCGGTCGCACTTGGCCTGGATCCCACCACCATGCACCGGATCGACCCGGACGTGGCGGCCACGGCCGCGGCGTTGGGGGTGGAGTTCAGCGGGGGACGGGCGACCTACCGGCAGACCGCCCAACGCAGGGAAGGCCGCACGACGGCGCCTCTGACCACCCTGAAGTCCGAGGAGCCCACCGGCATGGCCGGGGAGATCCGCCGTCAGTGGGCCAGCATCACGCCGACGCAGGCCGAACGCCTCGCCGCCAGTTACGCGGCGAAGAACGTCACCGCCGAGGCGGCGCGACCCTACTGGAAGGGTGGTCTGGGCCCCTATGACGTCGACGCCATCTCCCAGTGCATCCACAGTGGTCTGCAGCCGGCCGACCTGGCCCTGCTCATCGACGGCCGCAGCGTGGTCAACCGGCTCCGCGGCGGAGAGCCCGTGCAGCTCCTGCTGGTCCAGTTGCCACACTGACGTCCTCTCCCCCTTAGGGTGCTGAGCGCTGGTTGATGGGACACGGCCCGCCCTCTCGGTAGGCGGAGGTCCGGGATCGGGTTGCTCAGTCGCCCGGGCCGGACAGTCGTACATGTCGCGCGAAGGCGCGCCCTACCATCCGGTCGCGCCGCGTCGCCGTCTGGTTGCCGGCCGTACCAGATTCGGCAAGGTAGCGTGTGGCGCCCGGGACCGCACGCGGATGCCCGGGTCGGTCGCGGCTCGGCCCGCACAGCCGGACGATCGGCGCGACCGGCGGGCCCCAGGAGAACCATGCGTACACCAGCC
>DATCXL010000746.1:0-3852 GCA_036565825.1 Mycobacteriales bacterium | reverse complement strand
TCCCGTAGGGCGAGGGCGTGTCTGGGATTCAGACCCTCGTATTTGGTCAGTAGTCGTACGTACACGTCGGCGATCCAGGCCGGGTCGTCGATCAGTTCGACCCGCCCGGTGAGTTGCACACCGCGTAGCTCGGAGTACCTGTCGCCATCCTCGACCAGGGCGGAGAACCGGGGGTCGCGGCGTAGGTTCGCCACCTTCTGGGAACGGGCGTAGGTGCGCATGCAGATCCTGCCCTGCTCGTCCATCTCGTACCACATCGGCACCGGGTCACCGATCCCGTCGGGGCCGGTGGTGACCAGAACGAGGGTGCGGCCGGAGGCCAGATAGGCGGAGATCTCGTCGGGCGTCATCGCGATCGCGACGCGTCGGTTGGGCATGGCCCGACAGTACCGGCGCGGGGACCACCCTCCCCCGCAACCGGCGACCGTCCCTGTGCCAGCAGGGGGTTTTCGCGCGAAAACCCCCCAGTGGCGAAGTGCACGGTGAGGGGGCGGCGGTCAGAAGCCGAGTACCTGGGCCCGGCGGCGAACCGCCCTGATGCGGTTCTCCCGCAGCGCCTGCATCGGTGTGCCGGGCAGCGAGTCGTCGGGGGTGAACAGCCAACGCACGGCTTCCTCGTCGGTGTAGCCCTCGTCATGCAACACCGTCAGGGTGCCGGTCAGCCCCTTGACAATGGCGTTGCCGTCGAAGAAGTCAGCCGGCACCCGCAGCACACCGTCCTGCCGCACGGCGGCCAGTGCGCCGTCACGGAGTAGCTGGTGCACCTTGCCCAACGGCAGGGCGAGTAGCTCGGCGACCTCGGGGACTGTGAGGTAGTCGATCTCGTCGGACACCGCGTCAGCATGTCATGACCGCCGGCAGGGCAGTACAGGGGCACACCCTGCTGGTGGCCACCGTGGTCAAAGCGGTGGTCACGCCTCCTTCACCGGCAACGCGGGGTCAGCAAGCCGGTCGGGGTCCACGACGCGTTCGCCGTCGATCAGTCGCCGGGCCTGGAGCAGGTCGCGGGGCCGGTCAACGGCCAAGAACCCGGTCAGCCGGCCGTCACCGTCCAGCCAGGCCGCCGCCCATCCGGTCGATGCCGAGGGATCGCCCCGCCACACGGCCGGTTCGCCGTCGCGCCAGCCGACCCACTGGAGGTATCGGCCGAACTGCTCGGACCACACGTAGGGCACCGGGTCGTAGCCGGCGGCTCGGTCGCCGAGAATCACCCTGGCCGCGACCGCAGGGGCGTGCAACGCGTCATCCCAGTGCTCCAGGCGGAACCGTCGGGCCGCCCGTGGTGACCACCGCGCCGCGCAGTCCCCCACCGCGAACACCCCGGGCATGGTGGTCCGGCATGACGCGTCGGTGACGACCCCGGCGTCGACCTCGACCCCCGAACCGGCCAGCCAGCCCAGCTCGCGGCGCACGCCGACGCCCTGGACCACCACATCGGCGTCCAACCGCTCGCCACCGGCGAGTACCACCCCGTCATCGTTCACGCCGGTCACCCGGGCGCCACAGCGCAGGGTGGCACCGGCCTGCGCGTACCAGGGCGCGGTTCGGGCACCCACCGCCTCGCCGAGTGGAAGTGTCAACGGCGTCGGTCCGGCCTCCAGTACGGTCACCGCACAACCACGCCGCAGCGCCGCGGTGGTCACCTCCGCGCCGATCCACCCGGCGCCGATCACCACCACCCGTGCGCCCGCGCCCAGTGCCGCGCGTAGCCGCGTCGCGTCGTCGACGGTGCGCAGCACGTACCCGGCAGGGCCGCCGTCGGTGCCGGGCAACCGGGCTGGTGTGGCGCCCACTGCCAACACCAGCGCGTCCCAGGGGAGTTCGCCCGCGGTGGTGTCCAGCACTCCCGGGCGCAACCGGGTCGCGGTGACCCCCAGCCGCAGGTCGACACCGGCGTACCACTGCGGGTCCAGTGCCAGGTCGGTTTCCACCCCGTGTTCAGCGTCGGCAGCGCCGGTGGCAAGCAGGAACGCCTTGGACAGCGGCGGGCGGTCGTAGGGCGGGTGTCGTTCCGCCCCGAGCAGCACCAGGTCACCGGTGTACCCGTGGTCCCGCAACTCCTGGCAGGTCCGGACACCTGCCATTCCGGCGCCCACCACGATCACCCGTTCGAGATGGGGAACCGTCCCGGCCGACACATCCACCACACACGCCTCCCGCCGGAACCGTCACCGAGGACCCACCCGGCCCCAGGCTCACACTCGCACCCGCACCTGTCGCCACCGGCACCCGGGCCCTTGTTATGACCCGGGATTTCCGGTGGCGGAATCGCCCCGGCGTTCCTTGCCTCGCCGGTATCCGGCTGACACGATCTTGTCTCGCGATCCAGCCGCCACGAACTCACACGAACCACCGGCAACAAGGGAGCATTCGGCAAACTGCCGCGAACGGGGGAGCTCGATGATCGCCGTACCACCGTGCCCGAAACCAGAACCAGACCGCGTCGGGGCACAGGTCCCACCGGCTTCCACCGAGAGTTCCAACGGGGGTTCCACCCGAGGCCGGTACGGCATCCGGATCGGATCGCCCAGATGGTTCGTACATTCCATCAGCATTCCCGTGATTCTGGCCGCGGTGCTGCTGGCGGACCCCACCGTGATCCACATCCACCGCGGCGACACGCTGTGGGGCCTGTCCAGGCAGTACCACACCACCGTGGCCGAACTGAAGCGCCTCAACCACCTGCCGTCAGACACCATCTACGCGGGAAGCACGCTGCTGGTACCCGCCCCCGGCCCCACCTCGGGGCAGAACTCGGGCCCGGCCACCTACCGGGTACGTGCCGGCGACACCGCCGGCGAGATCGCCTTCGCACACCACATGCCGTTGCGTCGGTTGGCCGAACTCAACGGCCTGCACGGCCGCATGGTCATCTATCCCGGTCAGGTACTGAGATTGTCGGGGGCCGGCGACACCGGATACACCCCTCCGCCCCGGCACTACCCCGCGGCAGTGGTCGCCTCGGCCAGGCGGCACCGCGCCGAACTGGCCCAGCGGCCACATCCACCGGTCGAACAGATGCGCCAGTTGGTCATCAGGACGGCCCGGGACCTGGGTCTGGAACCGGCTCTCGCCCTGGCCATCGCACGCCAGGAGTCCGGGCTGCACATGAACGTGGTGAGCGACGCCGACGCCATCGGAGTCATGCAGGTGCTGCCGTCCACCGGACGTTGGCTGGCAGACGACGTGGTGCACCGGAGGCTGGACCTGCTCGACCCGCACGACAACGTGCTCGCCGGCGTGGCGCTACTGCGACTGCTCACCCGGACCGCACCACTGCGACAGGCGATCGCCGGCTACTACCAGGGCCTGGCCTCGGTGCGTGCCAACGGCATGTACCCCGATACCGTACGTTACGTCGCCAACGTCCTTGCACTGCGTGACAGAGCACGTTGAAACCCGGACGTTCCCACGTCCGGCTTCCGGGTCTCCAACAGTTGGCAACCGTAGACTCGTCGCCGTGGACACGACCCTCGCCGACCCGCTCCTCGGCGTGGTGCTGGACCGACGGTACCGCGTCGACGCCGTTCTGGCGCATGGCGGCATGTCGACGGTCTATGCCGGTTCCGACCTGCGTCTGGACCGCCCCGTCGCCATCAAGGTCATGTCGCCGTCCTTCTCCGTCGACCCGGCGTTCGTCCGCCAGTTCGGCACCGAGGCACGCTCGGCGGCCCGGCTGAGCCATCCCAACGTGGTGTCGGTGCACGACCAGGGCACCGACGCCGAACACGTGTTCCTGGTCATGGAGCTGGTCCGGGGGCGGACCCTGCGGCAGCTACTGCGGGAACGGGGTGCCCTTGCCCCGGAGTTGGCCGTGTCCCTGCTCGAACCGGTGCTGGCGGCGCTGGCCGC
>DATCXL010000745.1:0-2255 GCA_036565825.1 Mycobacteriales bacterium | reverse complement strand
CCCCGTCAACCGCGTCGGCGGTGGTCGGGTGCGCGGCGACGGCCAACAACCGGCCGGTACCAGGTTCCACCGCGGCCAGTTTGGTGAACGTCGACCCCACATCGACACAGCCCACCGGGGTGACCCGCGGCGGGGCGGTGTCCACGACCCGGACCGGCGCAGCTCCGACATTGGTGGGCATGCCTGCCATGTTGACAGACGCGAACGTTCGGGCTCAGGGTGGCCGGGGCGGTCCGGCCCGCAGCGTCTCCGGGGCGTGCAGCCGCAGCATGGTGCGCCCGACGTCGGGCGGTATCCGGTTCCGGGTCAGCCGGGACACCACGATCATCACCACGAAAGCGATCGGCACGGTCCAGGCCGCCGGTTCACCCAGCAGTGCGCCCGGCCAGCCACCCAGGTCGGCGCCGACCACGGTGACAAGCACCGCCGACGCGCTGAGCAACCCGCCGACGAGTAGACCGGAACCTGCCCCCACGGCGGTCAGCCCGCGCCACCACACGCCGAGCACGAGCAGCGGGCAGAACGTCGAGGCGGCCACCGCGAAGGCCAGCCCGACCACCCGGGACACGTCCAACCCGGACACCTGCAGGGCCAACACCAGCGGCACCACGCCGGCCAGCAGCGCCGCCCGGCGGAAGTCACGCACCGACCCCCGGCCAAGCACGTCGGTGGCCAACACCCCGGACACGTTCACCAGCAGTCCACTGGAGGTGGACAGGAACGCGGCGAACGCGCCGGCCGCGACCAGCCCGGCCAGCAGCTCACCGGCCAGCCCGCCCAGGGCCGCACCGGGCAACACCAGCACCACCGCGTCGGTGCGCCCGGTGAGCAACAGTTGCGGAGCGTAGAGCCGGCCCAGCGCGCCGTACAGGGTGGGGAACAGATAGAACATGCCGAGCAGGCAAAGCACCACCAGGGTGGTTTTGCGCGCGGCCAGCCCGTTCGGGTTCGTGTAGAAGCGGACCAACACGTGCGGCAGGCCCATCGTGCCCAGGAACGTGGCCAGGATCAGCGAGTAGGTGTTGAACAGCGGGTGCTCTCCGGTGCCGGCCAGTCCGGACAGCGGGGTGGACCAGTCCGCGTTGTCCAACCGGGGAAGCTCGTCGAGCAGGGGCACCGGCGCACCGGCCGGGAAGGTGAGTTCGGCTTCCTGGCGCACCTGGTGGGTGCCCGGTGTCCAGGTGACCGGACCGTCCCGGTGCTGCCCGTCCAGCACGCCGTTCGCGGTGAACGTGACGAGTTCGTCGACCCTCACCGCCACGTCGGTGTCGACCCGCACCGTGGTCCGGTCCGGGAATGTGGGCAGTTCCGGCGCGGTCAGCGATCCCACGTTCTGGGCGGCCTGCCAGTGCAGCAACAGGAACGCCGCCGGCACGCAGATGGCGGTGAGCTTGATCCAGTACTGGACTGCCTGCACGAAGGTGACGCTGCGCATCCCACCGGCTGCCACGTTCACGGTGACCACCACACCGACCACGGCCGCGCCCAACCAGCTCGGCGCCCCCAGCACGGTGGACAGGGTCAGCCCGGCGCCCTGCAACTGGGGTACCAGGTACAACCAGCCGATCAGCACCACGAAGGCGGTGGACATCCGGCGCACCGACCGGGAGTGCAGTCGCAGTTCGGCGAAGTCCGGCAGGGTGTAGGCCCCGGACCGGCGCAGCGGCGCGGCCACGAACAGCAGCATGGCCAGGTATCCGGCGGTGAACCCGACCGGGTACCACAGCACGTCCGCGCCGTACTTCATGATCAGCCCGGCCACGCCCAGGAAGGACGCGGCGGACAGGTACTCGCCGCTGATCGCCGAGGCGTTCCAACGCGGGCTGACCGTGCGGGAGGCGACCAGGAAATCAGAGGTGGTGCGGGAGAACCGGTAGCCGAACGCGCCAAGTGCAAGGGTGAACACGGTGATCAGCACGATGGCCGGCAGGGCGTACGGCGAGGACACCACCGGCGCACCTCCTCAGGACCGGTCCACCAACTCGGAGAACTCCTGCTCGTTACGTTCGGCCAGCCGCACGTACGTCCAGGCGACCGCGATCACCACCGGGTAGGCCAGTACGCCCAGCACCAGCCAGGGCAGTTCCAGGCCGACCACCCGGACCCGGGTCAGGCCGGGTGCCAGCACGAACAGCACCGGCAGAAAGCCGAAGAACGCGACCACCAACAGGGACAGCCGCACCGCCAGCCCCAGCTGGGCCCGGATCAGACCTCGTACCAGTACCTCGCCGACCTGGGTCTGCTCCTCTATCTCC
>DATCXL010000741.1:0-5835 GCA_036565825.1 Mycobacteriales bacterium | reverse complement strand
TGGGTACGGCCGGGTACCACGTGCCACCCGGGGACGCTGCCGCCCTGGCCGACGCGCTGCGCACACTGGCGTCCGACCGCCAGCGTCTGACAGCGCTGCGCAAGGAGGCGCACGAACGCGCACTGGCGGAATTCTCGCCATCGGTGGTGGTACGCGACCTGCGCGAGCGGATCAACGCCCTACTGGCCTGATCTGTGGCCGTGGACTGTGAGGAGGACCGCGGTGCGGGTCGGACTGGATGCCACGCCGTTGCTGGGGGTACGCACCGGGGTCGGTCGGTATGTCGAACACCTGTTCGAGGCGCTGGCTGATGACGCCGCCGAACACGGCGACGAGTTGGTGGCCACCGCGTTCACCCTGCGCGGCCGGGGCGGCCTGCCCACCGCGGTACCCGGGTTGGTGTCGATCCGGGCCCGACCGGCGCCGGCCCGGGTGTTGCACGCGGCGTGGGCCCGCGCCGAGGTCCCGCCGGTTGAGTGGCTGACCGGCCGGCTTGACGTTTTCCACGCCACCAACTTCGTGCTGCCGCCGCTGCGCCGGGCGGTCGGCGTGGTCACCGTGCATGACCTGTCCTACCTGCGTACCCCCGACACGGTGTCGCCCGCCTCGCTGCGGTACCGCACCCTGGTGCCGCGCAGCATCGGCCGGGCCGCGGTGGTGTGCACGCCCAGCGCCGCGGTGGCCGCGGAGGTCCGCGAGGAGTACCGGCTCGAACCTGACCGGGTGGTGGTGACGCCCCTCGGAGTGGATGCGAGCTGGTTCGACACGGCCGCTCCGCCCCCGTCCTGGCTGGCCGGCCGTGAACTGCCCGGCCGCTACCTGCTGTTCGTCGGTACCCGGGAACCACGCAAGGGCCTGACCACCCTGCTCACCGGCTACGCCGGGCTGCGCTCGGCGGCCCCGGACACCCCGCCGCTGGTACTGGTCGGCCCACCCGGCTGGGGCCCGGCCCTGGACACCGCCGGCCTGCCATCGGACGCGGTCCACACCATCGGGTACCTACCCGGCGACGAACTGCGACAGCTGGTCGCCGGCGCGGCCTGTCTGGTCTTCCCGTCCCGCTACGAGGGATTCGGGCTGCCGCCACTGGAGGCCTTCGCCTGCGGCACACCGGTGGTGGCCTCCGACCTGGCGGTGACCCGGGAGGTCACCGGCCGGCACGCCCGGTTGGTCCCGGTCGGTGATGCCGACGCACTGGCCGACGCGCTGACCGCCACCCTCGCCGACGGTGGCCCGACCGGTGCCGCCGAGCGACGCGAGCACGCCCGCGGTTTCACCTGGACGCGCTGCGCCGAGACAACCCGGGTCGCCTACCGCCGTGCGCTGACCACGGTGGGGTCCTGATCCAGGGTACGCCGCGCGCCGTGGTCAGCCGCGCAGTTGTTGACCAACCGTGGCGAAGGCGGTGTGCAGTGCGTCCCTCCAGTGCGGCATCGGCGGCAGTCCGGCGGCCAGCCAGGCGGCATCGGACAGCACCGAGTACGCCGGCCGGGGGGCCGGGCGGACGAACCTGTCACTGGTCGTGGGCCGCACCCGGGACGGGTCGGCACCCAGCTCCTCGAAAACCGCCCGGGCCAGTCCGTACCAGGTGGTGTCCCCGCCGTTGGTGCAGTGGTACACCCCGGGCCGCGCGCCCGAACAGGCCAGCGCCACCAGCCCACCGGCCAGGTCCCGGGACCACGTCGGCGAACCGCGTTGGTCGTCGACCACGTCGAGGGTGTCCCGTTCGGCTTCGAGCCGGACCATCGTCCGGACGAAGTTCCCGCCGGTCTGCCCGTACACCCAGGCGGTGCGCACCACGTGGGAACGCGGACACAACTCGCGCACCGCCCGCTCGCCGGCCAGCTTGGTGCGGCCGTATGCCGAACGTGGACAGGTCGGAGCGTCGGTCGGGTAGGGCTCGGTGGCCTGTCCGGAGAAGACGTAGTCGGTGGACACGTGCACCAGCAGTGCCTGGCGCGCCGCGCAGGCGCGGGCCAGGTTGGCCGGACCGGTGACGTTACCGGCCACCGCGGCCGGCTCGTCGGACTCGGCCGCGTCCACCGCGGTGTAGGCCGCCGCGTTGAACACCACGTCGGGGCACAGGTCGTCCAACACGGAGTCGACCGCGACCGGATCGGTCAGGTCCAGTTCGGCCCGGCCCAGACCGGTCACCTGCTCACCGCCGGCGCGCTCGGCCAGCACCCGCAGCAGGTCACTGCCGAGTTGCCCGCGCGCTCCGGTCACCAGCCAGCGCGGCGTACCGCCGGTCCGCCCGTCCTCGCTCACCGGGGCAGCGCGGCGGACTGCCGCAGCGGCTCCCACCAGGCTCGGTTCTCCCGGTACCAGCGCACGGTGGCCGCCAGCCCGTCCTCGAACGTGGTGCGCGGCGCGTAACCCAGCTTGGCGAGCCTGCTGTGGTCGACCGAGTACCTCCGGTCGTGGCCCTTGCGGTCCTCCACGTAGGTGACCGCGTCCCAACCGCGTTCGCAGGCTTCCAGCAGCAGGCTGGTGAGCTCCTTGTTGGTCAGCTCCCGTCCGCCGCCGATGTTGTAGAACTCTCCCGGCTCGCCGCGATCCAACACGATCTGGATGCCACGGCAGTGGTCGTCGACGTGCAGCCAGTCCCGCACGTTCATGCCGTCGCCGTAGAGCGGGACCGACCGTCCGTCGATCAGGTTGGTGACGAACAGCGGGATGACCTTCTCCGGGAACTGGTAGGGCCCGTAGTTGTTCGAACACCGGGTGACGCTGACCGGCAGGCCGTAGGTGCGGGCGTACGCCCGGGCCATCAGGTCGGCACCGGCCTTGGCCGCCGAGTACGGCGAGTTGGGTTCGAGCAGGTGGTCCTCGGTCCACGAGCCGTGCGGGATCGTGCCGTACACCTCGTCGGTGGACACGTGCACCACCCGGGAGGTCCCGTGCCGCAGTGCCGCGTCGAACAGGGTCTGGGCCCCGAGCACGTTGGTGACCACGAAGTCCGAGGCGCCCAGGATGGACCGGTCCACGTGTGTCTCGGCGGCGAAGTTCACGACCGCGTCGTGGCCGGGAACAACCCGGTCGAGCGCGTCGGGGTCACAGATGTCCCCCTGCACGAACCGGTACCGCGGGTTGTCGGCGACCTCCGACAGGTTCGCCAGGTTGCCGGCGTAGGTGAGCTTGTCGAAGACTGTCACCTCGGCGTCCTGGTAGCCGGGGTACCCACCGGCGAGCATCGTGCGGACGTAGTGGGAGCCGATGAAACCGGCTCCGCCCGTGACGAGAACACGCATGGACTCGTTGGGCCCTTCCTGTGAGGTCCGTGGAACTACAGATCCGAGCGGACAGTCTGTCACGGATCGCCGGTCCGCTCGGAGCCCCTGCGGCACCAGCACGCTCAGCACCCGGCGATCACCAACCGTGACCAGAGGGCTCATCCGTCCGTGCTGCCGGGTGTCGACGCACAGCCATGGTTGACCACAGCGGGTGCGGGCATACCCATGTCGTGCCTCACCGAACGAGCCGGAAGTGTGCCCTGCGGCTACGCTTGGGGCGCAGGTGATCACTGGTCGTGACGACAGAAACCGATCATCCGACCTGAGCGTCCTCGCTGGTGTGGATGCGGTGTCCGCCGTATGCCCGGCCCGACGGAGGAGGACCCGCCAGACGTGAGCGACAGCCAGGGACGCGACGGGCGGTCAACCGCCGGATCCACACGGTGTACCCCGGCGCACCGGAGTGGGGAATGAGCGAGTCGGGCCGCCGGCGGGGACCGCGCCGGTCGTTGCCACCAAACCTCGACCCGCGCCGACATGCCCGCGCCGACAACCCACCGCCTCCACCGCCTCCGGGCAGGCGAGGCGGTCCGGCCGGCACGCAGGAACCGCCCGGGCCACGGGGGCGGGGTGGGCGAAGGCGGGCCGCGATCGTGCTGAAACTACTCACCGCCGTGCTGTCCGCGGTCGTACTGGTGGTCAGCGGCCTGCTGTGGGCGGGTTACCACAAGTACGAGGGCCAGATCGACCGGATCGACGCGATCCCCACCCAGGGCAACCATCTCACCCAGGACGTAGACGGTGAGGACGTGAACCTCCTGCTGGTCGGCAACGACAGCCGCAACTCGGCCAGCAACGCGCAACTGCCCCAACTGGGCACCGAACGCGACGGCGGCGGCACCAACACCGACACCATGATCCTGGTGCACATCCCGGCCGACGGCCGGCAGGCCACCGTGGTGTCCTTCCCACGCGACCTGTGGGTGGACATCCCCGGCATCGGCCCACACAAGCTGAACGCGGCATACCCCAACGGGAGCAAGGGCGGATCGAGTAAGGAGGCCCGGGCGGCCGGTGCCCGGCTACTCATCCAGACACTCAGCGACCTGACCGGTCTGCGGATCGACCACTACGTCGAGGTGGACCTGCTCGGGTTCTACGACATCACCAAGGCCATCGGCGGGGTCGAGGTGAACCTGTGCAAGCCGGCCAAGGACCACTTCTCCGGCATCGACATGCCCGCCGGCCGACAACTCATCGAGGGCAGCCAGGCACTGGCGTTCGTCCGGCAGCGGCACGGCCTGGCCAACGGCGACCTGGACCGCATCCACCGCCAGCAGTACTTCCTCGGTGCCGTGGTGCGCAAGATGACCAGCGCTGGTGTGTTGCTCAACCCGGTCAAGCTCAACAGCGTGCTCGACGCGGTCACCGCGTCACTGCATGCCGATCCGGGTTTCGACCCGCTCAGGCTGGCCCAGCAGATGCGTGAACTGGCCGCGGGCAACGTGAAGTTCCTCACCGCTCCGAACCAGGGACCGTCCATGGTCGACGGACAGAGCGTGGTGTTGCCGGACAGACCGGCGATGGCGTCGTTCTTCGCCAACCTCAGCGACCGGGTGGGCAACAGGGCGCGGTCCGACAGCACCGTGCCGGCCGGGCAGGTACACGTGCGGGTACTCAACGGCTCCGGGCAGGGCGGGTTGGCCGGCCGGACCGCCGACGCGCTGAGCTCCGCCGGCTTCGTGGTCAGCGGCACCGGAAACGCCTCGGACCTACAGAACTCAACCACGATCCGGTACTCGGCCGACCAACAGGCCGCCGCCCGCACGCTGGCCGGAGCGGTGCCCGGGGCCACCCTGCACGAGGACGACTCGCTCGACGGTACGGTTGAACTCGTACTCGGATCGGACTTCGCCGGCCTGCGTTCCGGCTCGGCCGGAAACACCGCCGGCTCGACAGGAGGCTCGCCCGGCGGCTCGGGGGGCTCCGTCGGCTCGACCGGTTCTGGCAGCGGGGGGGACCCCTCGGCATCCGGTCCGACCGCGGCACCGGACCGCACCGCGGCTGACACCGGCTGCGTGAACTGAGCCCGATCCCCGTACCGCACCCAGACAGAGCCGCACCCAGACAGAGTTGAGAGGCATGTCGGCGACCACCACGCTGTTGCGCGCCGCCCTGGACCGTGACCCGGCCCGGCCGCTGCTCACCTACTACGACGACACCACCGGTGAACGCACCGAGCTGTCGGCCACCACGCTGGACAACTGGGTGGCCAAGACGGCGAACCTGATCCGCGACGACCTCGACGTGCAGCCGGGTGACCGGGTGGCGGTGCTGCTACCCGCGCACTGGCAGACGGTGGCCGTGCTGCTGGCGATCTGGGCGGTCGGTGCGGTGGCCGGCGGCGAACCGGCCGGTGCCGTCGCGACGTTCTGTGACCCCGGGCGAATCGGTCTGGCCGGCGGCGGCGGTGAGGTGGTGGCCCTGTCGCTTGCCCCGCTCGGACGCGGCCTCGACACCGTGCCACCCGGAGTCGTGGACTACGCGGTGGAGGTCCGGGCACACGCCGACCGGTTCGCGCCGACGGCCGCGGTGGGCGGGG
>DATCXL010000732.1:0-2249 GCA_036565825.1 Mycobacteriales bacterium | reverse complement strand
GACGCTCTCGGAAAGAGTGGTTATCCCGATCGGGATAACCACTCTTTCCGAGAGCGTCGGTCAGGCCCCGGTCTGGACCAACTCTTCGAGGGGTACGTCCGGGTCGGCGAGGCGGGCCAGATCGACCGGCTTGCCGGAGCGGATGAGCTGCCCGATCGGGCCGGTGACGTCCCAGACGTTGGCGTTCATGCCGGCCAGCACCCGGCCGCCGGCGGTCCAGAAGGCGATGAACTCCCGCTTGGCGGTGTCGCCGCGGACGACGATCCGGTCGTAGGAGCCGAACGGGGCGTGCCCGGTGTACTCCATGCCGAGGTCGTACTGGTCGGTGTAGAAGTAGGGCAGCCGGTCGTAGCTGACCGGTTGGTCGAGCATGGCGCGGGCGGCGGCGGGGCCGCCGTTGAGGGCGTTGGCCCAGTGCTCGACCCGGATCCGGGTGCCCAGCAGCGGGTGGTGGGCGTTGGCGACATCACCGGCCGCCCAGATGTGCGGATCGTCGGTGCGCAGGCTCTGGTCCACGACGATACCGTTGTCGACGGCCAGGCCGGCCTGCTCAGCCAGCTCGGTGTTGGGCTGCACACCGATACCCACGATCACGACGTCGGCGGGCAGGATGGTGTCGTCGGTCAGTTCAACCGCCGAGACCTGGTCGGTGCCGCGGAACTGGCGGATCTGGGCGCCGAAGCGGAACGTGACGCCGTGTTCGCGGTGCAGGGCGGCGAAGACGGCGGCGAGCTGACCACCGAGGGCACTGCGTAGCGGCAGGTCGGCGGTCTCGACGACGGTCACGTTCGCACCCCGGGTGCGGGCGGCGGCGGCCACCTCCAGGCCGATCCAACCGGCACCGACGATGACCACGTTGGCCCCGTCGACCAGGGCCTGCCCGATTCGGTCGCTGTCGGCCGCGGGGCGCAGGTACAGCACCCGGTCCAGGTCGGCGCCCGGGAGGGACAGGGTACGGGCGCGGGCCCCGGTGGTCAGCAGCAGCTTGTCGTAGTCGATGTGCTGCCCGTCGGCCAACTCCACCCGCCGCGCGCTGCGGTCGACGGCGGCCACGCGGACCCCGGTGCGCAGGTCGATCTCGTGTGCGTCGTACCAGCCGGCCTCGTGGACGTAGGCGCTGTCCCGCGCGGCCGTGCCGAGCAGCACGCCCTTGGACAGCGGGGGCCGTTCGTAGGGGCGCTCGGGCTCCTCGCCGAGCAGGACGACCGGGCCGGTGAAGCCCTCCTCGCGCAGAGTCTGGGCGGCCTTGGCGCCGGCCAGACCGGCTCCGACGATCACGAGTGGGCGTTGATTCGTCACCGTGTTCTCCATTGTCGTGGCGTATGGGCCATTTTTTGTGGCGGATAAAACGATCAGGCGTGCGCGGTGACGCCGGTGAGGCTGAAGAACTCGGTCCGCGAGCGCGGATCTTCGCGTAGCGTACCGAGCAGCGTCGACGTGATGGTCTTCGAACCGACGGCCTGGACGCCCCGCAGGGTCATGCACAGGTGTTCGGCTTCGATGACGACCCCGACGCCTTTGGGGTTCAGGTTGTGGGTCAGCCAATCGGCTATCTGCTTGGTCAACCGCTCCTGCACCTGCGGACGGTGGGAGAACAGCTCCACCACCCGGGCGAGCTTGGACAGGCCGAGGATGCGCTCGCCGGGCAGATAGCCGACGTGCGCCACCCCGATGAACGGCAGCAGATGGTGTTCGCACACCGAGCGGATCGGGATGGAGCGGGCCAGGACGAGCTCGTCGTAGCCCTCGTCGTTGTCGAACGTGGTGAGCTGGAACTCTCGGGGGGTGAGCAGTTCGGTGTAGGCCCGGGCCATCCGTGCCGGAGTGTCGGCCAGGCTGTCCGAATCGCAGTCGATGCCGAGCGCGGCCAGGAATGCGCCCGCCGCCCGCTCGGCCGCGGCGAGGTCCAGGCGCGGTCGCTGCCTGGACACTCGCAGAGGGGTGACCGTCACCTCAGCTCCCGGCGCCAATCGCGGTGAGCAGCACCAGCACCAGGGTCGTGGCGGCGAACAGACCGTGACCGAGGACGACGACCATCGGGAACCCGGACTCGGCCACGTTGGTGCGGCGGGCCGGGATCCAGCGGGCGAACATGGCGAACCCGACCAGCGCCACCGGCAGCAGCAGAATGAACGCGACCCAGGCCAGGGTGTTGTTCTCCGCGAACAGGTAGGCGATCCACACCAGAAGACCGACGACGGCCAGGCCGAAGTGGCTGAACACCGCGCCGGGGGCCAGTCGACTGCCGC
>DATCXL010000467.1:0-4910 GCA_036565825.1 Mycobacteriales bacterium | reverse complement strand
ACCAGCTTGGCACCCGGGGCCGGTGTCCGTGGTGTCAGCCTGCCCGGCGTCGGTGGGGGTGGTGGCGGCGTGGGCCGCAGCCGTTCGGTCCGGGCGGGCCGTGTCCGACCCGGCGGATGTTGGTGGCCGAACTTCGGGCTGCGGGCATGGTCGAGCCGAAGTGGACGCCGGTGTGATCGCCGTCCCGGTCGATGTTCTGCTGCCGGTCATGCTGGCCGCCTACGCGGTCGGTGGTGCCACCGGGGCATTGATCATCTCCGCCCTGAGCAGATCTCCACAGTCACTGCGACGGCCACCTCAGACATCAGGGGGTCGGCACCGATCTCGATAGAACGTCCGGCACCCCGGTGGGCCAACCTCCCAGACGCAGCCGGGGTGCCGGGCCCGACCCGACACCGGGTATCTGAGCGTGCCCTGGCGTTCGGTCGATCGTTGGGCGTGTTGTGCTCGTTGACCTGGTGGCGGTAGGCACTCTGGCGAGGGATGACTCCGTGGCTCCATCAACGCTGGCGTTCGTTGAGCCATCCGTGCTGCGCTGGGCTCGCGTGTCGATCAACCTGACCCCGGTTGCCGCTGCGCGCAGGATGCAGGTTCCGGACACGCGGGTGGTTGAGTGGGAGTCCGGGGTTGCACGACCGACGATCGCCCAGCTCCGGAAAGCGGCCACGGTCTACAAACGCCCACTCGCCGTCTTCTTCCTCCCGCACCCCCGGATGGCTTCGACGCGATGCGCGACTTCCGGCGGCACCGGGACGCCTCCGTCGGTGCCTGGTCACCGGAGTTGCATGGCGAGTACCGGCGAGCCCTCACCCAGCACGATCACGTCATCGAGCTCGCAGAGATCGAGGAGACGCCGCCCGCCACGGCATGGCAGATCGCGAACCTGCCGGCCGGGGACGAGGAGATCGCCGTCGTTGCCCGCCGGGGGCTCCTCTCCAATGCGCCCCTCCCGCTGCCCACCCGTGGCGACAAGCCGTATGACCATCTGAACGCATGGGTGGCCGCACTCGAGGAAGCCGGGGTTCTCGTGCTGGCCACGGAGCGCGGCGGAGTCTCGACAAACGAGATGCGAGCGTTCTCCCTCTACTTCGACGTCGTACCGGTGATCGTGGTCAACGGCAGCGACGGCGCTCGTGGCCGGTTGTTCTCCCTCGCCCACGAGTACGCACACCTACTGATGCATACCGTAGACGGCCAGAAATTCCTCACCACGGGCTTGGTAGAAGCTGGGTGGCACCCGACCAAGGGTCACGAGTCGGCGGAGGAAGGCCTCAGCACTGACGCCGAAAGGCGCCGCCGCCTCACGCACACCGCTCGGCATCAGTATCGCGGCCGCGACAGTGTTACAGCGAGCTTCAAGACGCCGGTCAGGCGGAAGAGGAAGCAACGAGGACCAGGCCGAGCGGCGGAAACTGGTACCGCAACAAGGCGCGGGATCTGGGCAAAGGGTTCGTGCGAAGCGTCGCTGACGCTCATCAACGCCGAGTAATCGACTCTTACACCGCCGCGTCGTTCCTGAACGTGAAGGTGGGGCAGATCCCACGGCTGGCGGACGAAGCAACCCTGCGGGCGCAGGCCTGATGGCGTCGATCCTGTACTCGTTCGACACAAGCTCACTGCTCAACGGCCGAGTCGCGGCAGGTTCAACACATCAACGGATCCCGGTGGAGGCCGGCCGAGGTTGACGAACAACCCGATCGCACCAAGCCGAGGGACACGCTCCACACGGCCTGTTACGTGCGTCCCGACAGGAAAACGGCTTCGGGCCGCATCCAGCTCGTCAGACCCGCCCATGCGCCTCACCTCGCGGGTTTCTATGGTGCTCTTGAAGCAGCGGGGTGTTCTGCCTACTGGTTGCCGGGATGGGTATCTGCCAGGTCGGCGATGACCGCGGCATGATCGGACGGCCACACGCCGTCGACGGGGCCGGCGCCCACGCGCCGAACGGAGCGGACACCACCAAGGCCACCGGGGCCAGGCGGCCCGACGTGGATGTAGTCGATCCGGACGCTCGGCTCGAAAGTCGCCGCGACGAAGGGGTTCGCGCCATCCCAGGTGGCCGAGGGCGCCGCCGGGTCGGCGTACTCCCAGGCATCGAGAAGGACCTGGCCGGGGACGGCGGAGGCCGTCTTGTAGCCACCGAACAGCCGGACTTCGTCGGAGTCCGGCCACGCGTTGAAATCCCCGGTCACCACCGGCGGAAAGGGAGTCCCGCTGCGGTGAGCCGCGACGAACTCCGCGAGCACCGCAACCTGTTCGCAGCGCACAGCCGAGGCATGAACGGCTGAGGTCAGATGGGTGGTGAAAAAGGGCACGTGGTGTGTGGGCGCAGCGAGCCATGCATGTAAGGCCAGTCGTCCGTCGTCATCGCCCTCAGCGGCAGGCAGTCGTACCACGGCACGGTCCACAATGGGCCACCGGCTCAGCACAGCATTGCCGATGTCGACTGTCGAGTCCCCAAGGCGCCTCTGCCACCGCTTGGGCGCGTCCGAAGCGGCCCAGGTCCAATGCAGGCCGAGTTCTTTCGCGAGCCACTCCGCGAGGTTCTCCCCGTCACAGGCCCACACCTCCTGCAACCCGATGACATCGGGTTGCAGGTCGCGCAGCACGGTGAGGATCGCCTTCTGTCGTTTCTCCCATGGGCCGAACCGCCACCACACATTCCAGGTCAGCACGCGCATCTGCCGTCTACCCCTCCCGGATCCACAGGTGCATCCTGCTACTCAGGGTCAGCCTGTGTTGCCGACTGACGCTGCGCCCGCTGCGATGGCCGTGGCAACCTGAGTACGTCACCGCCACTCACGAAGCCGCAGCCGATCGTTGAGGGCTTGGGCACGCGGTGGCGCCGGCCCGCTGCACCCGCAGTGCGGTTGCGACCAGCGATGGTCGGACCTCCTGCCTCCAGGGGAGGCACTCCGGCTCAGGGATTGCTCATCCGTAGGGCGGGCGCCCCACTAATGGGGGTCACGCTCAAGCGTCGGGTTCGCTGTTGGCCTGCCGGAGATGTACCAGCTTTCACGGTGGCAGCTACGGCTCGGTGAACCACGCCGAGTTGGACGTCAGCCTCTCTTGCTCGGCCCCCAGCACTTCGGTCGAGAGCATCCCGAGCATCTTGACGCGCACAGACTGACGTCATCCACCGGTCACATTCCTGGGTCGCGGCGTGTCATAGCAGTGACGAACCCAAAACACCGGTCAGAGCAAGCCTGCACCGGCGTCCGCCAGGTGAGGAGCATTCCTGATGTCCAAGGCCTACGTCATCGTCACCGTTCTGGCCGCTGTCATGGCTGGCTTCTCGGCCGCCTCCATCTTCCTCCGCGCCAGGTGGGTCGTGCAGCCCCTGGCCGACTACGGCGTCCCCCGCTCGTGGTGGCCCTGGCTTGGTACGGCCAAGGCCCTGGGGGCGGCGGGTCTGCTGGTGGGCCTGTTCGTGCCGACCATCGGTGTCATGGCCGGGATCGGCCTGGTGCTGTATTTTGCTGGAGCTGTCATCACCGTGGTCCGTGCGCGCTGGTACTCGCACATCCCGTTCCCCCTGCTGTACATGGCGCCGGTGGTCGGTGCCCTGGCGCTGTGGTACGCCGCCTGAGCACCGCCTCGGTGCGGCAGACTGGTAGGCGTCGGGTTCGCTGTTGGCTTACCGGAGATCCGCCGGCTCTGACAGCAGTAGTTGCCGCTCGGCGACCTCGCCGAGTTGGATGAGGTGTGCTCTGCGTTCCCGGCGGTGAACCAGGGCGACGCTGACCAGGAAGGCCACCAGGGGCGTGGCGATCAGGGTGACCCACTGACCGGGCACGAGCAACACGGGGTGCGAGAACCTGGCGCTGGAGTCTACGAACCCGCCGAAGCCGAGCCTGATGACCACCGCCAGAGCCACGACCGGCACCGACAGGGCGAGCAGCCTACGTCGAACCGGCGCGCTGATCCCTACGAACGCCGTCAGCACGGTTGCGGCCAGAAGTACGAACGCGACGAGGTTCAGCGGCCCGGATCCCATGCCGAACCAGAAGCCACTGGTGGACAGGTAGTGGCTTCCCGACCAGACATCGACGCGGTAATCGACAACGGGGCCCTGCATTGCGACGTTCGCCAGCAGTGCGTCGAGGGCTGGCAGGCCTGCTGCCGCGGTGAGCGCGGTCCCCAACAGGATGACGCGGCGCCGGCCGAGCACAGTCAGTGCTCGGCGCGCGGGCGCCCGCACGCTGAGCGTGGCGGCGATCGTCGCGGTCAGCACGAACAGCCCTGCTGCGTGTAGGACACCGACCGGACTGGTGTGGTAGCGCAGGATCAGCACGTACGCTTCGGCGAGCACCACCGCCCAGGCCAGCACCGCCGCGACGACCCGCCACCCGCACAGGGTCAACGCAGTTACCAGCAGCCAGCCGGCGAGTACCCACGCCCGGACGCTGGCGCCGGGGGTGAGTGGCCAATCCGCCGTCGGTAGGACGTTGGTCGGCGCACCCAGCCGCCGAAGCAACACCCACCGCCCCACCATCGAGCCCAACCCCTGGGTGACCAGGACAACAGGCACGAGCAGGCCGAACACGGCCGCGGCGTCGCGCCACCGGCTGTCGAGCGGCCCACCGACCGTGCGCCCCATCCGCATCCACAGGGCGGTGCGAAGCAGGTTGAGCGTTTCACCCGGGCGCGGGTAACGCTGCTGTGGCCGGGCACCGGCGAGGAGGACGCCGAGCATCTCCTCCTCGTAGGTGTGTCGGTACCGCACCGGGTACCAGGCCAGCAGGCGACGGTATCGGCCTTCGAGGTCACCGCTCATGCCACATCACCGCTCACGATGTCGAGCTTGCGCAGCCGGGCACTGGCCGCGTCGGCATGGCGGCGCAACCGCACGGTCTCCGCGGCAAGGCGCTGCGCACCGAGTCCGGTCAACCGGTAGTACCGACGTAGCC
>DATCXL010000716.1:0-2766 GCA_036565825.1 Mycobacteriales bacterium | reverse complement strand
GCCCGTGCGTTGGCCCGGGGCGAGGTCGGTCCGGTCGGGCGGGTCAGCAACGTGGTGTTCATGGGCATGGGTGAACCACTGGCCAACTACAGCCGGGTGCTCGCCGCGGTGCGTCGGCTCACCGATCCGGCACCGGACGGGTTCGGGCTCTCCCAGCGGTCACTGACGTTGTCCACGGTGGGTCTGGCCCCGGCGATCCGTCGGCTCACCGGCGAAGGCCTCCAGGTCCGACTCGCGGTCAGCCTGCACGCCCCCGACGACGAGTTGCGCGACACACTGGTGCCGGTGAACACAAGGTGGAAGATCGCCGAGGTGCTCGACGCCGCCTGGGGTTACGCCAGCACCACGGGCAGGCGGGTGTCCATCGAGTACGCGATGATCCGCGAGGTGAACGACCAGCCGTGGCGGGCGGACCTGCTAGGCACCCTGTTGCGGGGGCGGCTGGCGCACGTGAACCTGATTCCGCTCAACCCCACCCCGGGCAGCGCCTGGGACGCCAGCGAGAAGTCGACAGAGCGGGAGTTCGTTCGTCGGCTGCGTGCGCACGGTGTGACCACGACCGTACGGGACACCCGTGGCCGGGAGATCGCCGGAGCCTGCGGTCAACTCGCCGCCCGGGAGTGACGGCGTCGGCCGCTCACCGGTCCGGCCGGTCCGGTTTTCCCCGTTCGGCTAGTCCCGCCAGGCGTTCCTGCGGCGTTGCCGGTCCCAGGCCAGGGTGACCAGGATCAGCGCCGCGATACCGACCAGCCAGATGTCCTCGATGTGCCGCTCGTGGTTGCTGAAGATCATCAGAACCAGTGACGCCGCGACCAACACCGCGGACCCACGGGAGAGTCGGCCCATCTCGGCGTGCCAACCCCAGTCCTCAGGCTGCTCGTGCCGGTGCCCGTCCGAGGCGTGCTCAGGCGCGTGCTCGGCGTCCTCGGTGTCCTGGTGGGCGGAGCGAGCTGCCACCGCGATCTCCTTGTGCTCATGCCGGCCTGACCCGGCTATCTTGGCACGGCTCAGCCCGGTCAGCCCTGGCGGGTCGTCGGTGCCGGGCTCGCTTCGGAGTCGGGTCGGCCGTGGGTGGAACGGTCGCTGCGGGACGGTCCCTGCCGGGCGCGCCGACAGCGTGGGGACTGGCGGCACGGCCGGCGGAAGCCGCACCGGTGGACCGACCGGTTCCGTCAGCGGTCCGGATAGAGCTGGCGTACCGACGGGCCGGGCTGGCTGCGCAACACCGCACCGCGGCCGGTCACCGCGTCGTGGATGCGGGCCGGCTGGTAGGGGTTGATGTCGGCGGGCAGTGCGTCCATCGGGAACCAGTCGATCTCGGTGGCCTCGGCCGTGACGGTCGGGGTGCCACCCACCTGCCGGCACAGGAACGCGAGCACCGACCGTCCCGACGGCGAACGGTCGTACACCCCGGTCAGCCGTACCACCTCGACGTGCAGGCCAACCTCCTCGCGGGTCTCCCGCACCGCGGCCTGCCAGGGCGCCTCGTCGGGTTCGAGCTTGCCCCCGGGAAGATTCCAGATCGGCGGCGCGTCCCGGCGTGCCAGCAGTACCCGACCGAGTGGATCGAGTACCACGGCGTTCACCCCGAGTGCGGCGGACACAGGGTGATACTGCCATTGCTGAAGCCCGCTGCGCAGCACCCGTTCGGGTTGACTCGGTGCGCGCACGGTGACCGACGTTCAGTGATCACCCGTGGGTGCGGGACAATGACTCGGTGACTGCCCCCCGCGAGATCATCGTGCTCGGATCCACCGGATCGGTCGGCACCCAGGCGCTCGACGTGGTGCGTGCGGCCCCGGAGCGGTTTCGGGTGGTCGGGCTTGCCGCCGGCGGCGGCCACGTCGAGCTGCTCGCCGAACAGGCGCTGGAGTTCGGCGTCCGGGCGGTGGCGGTGTCGCGGGCCAGCGCCGCCCAGGATCTGCAACTCGCCTTCTACGCCGCCGCCCGCCGGGAGGGGTTCTCCCAGGGCCGGTTTCGGATACCACGGATCCTGGCCGGTCCCGACGCGGTGACCGAACTGGCCACCGGTGAGTGTGACGTGGTGCTCAACGCGGTGGTCGGCTCGCTGGGGCTGCGGACCACGCTGGCCACCCTGGACGCAGGCCGCACGCTGGCCCTGGCGAACAAGGAGTCTCTGGTCGCGGGCGGAAGGCTGGTGCTGGACCGGGCCGCGCCCGGCCAGATCGTGCCGGTCGACTCCGAACACTCCGCCCTGGCGCAGTGCCTGCGCGGCGGTGCCGGCAGCGAGGTGCGCAGGCTGGTGCTGACCGCCAGCGGTGGGCCGTTCCGCGGCCGCTCGCGGGCCGAGTTGGCCGGTGTCACGGTCGCCCAGGCGATGGCCCACCCGACCTGGACGATGGGCCAGGTGATCACGCTCAACAGCGCGACCCTGGTGAACAAGGGGCTGGAACTCATCGAGGCCAACCTGCTGTTCGGCATCGACTACGACGCCATCGAGGTGGTGGTGCACCCGCAGTCGATCGTGCATTCCATGGTGGAGTTCCACGACGGCGCCACCATCGCGCAGGCCGGTCCGCCGGACATGCGGCTGCCCATCTCGCTGGCTCTGGGCTGGCCTGACCGGGTCCCCGGCGCGGCCACCGGACTGGACTGGACCACCGCGTCGGACTGGCGGTTCGAACCGCTCGACGACGACGCGTTTCCGGCGGTGCGGCTGGCCAGGCAGGCCGGTATCGCCGCCGGCTGCGTGCCGGCGACCTACAACGCGGCCAACGAGGAGGCTGTTGCCGCGTTCGTGGCCGG
>DATCXL010000696.1:0-8099 GCA_036565825.1 Mycobacteriales bacterium | reverse complement strand
CGCTGGTCGAGGCCGCGGAGGCCGACGCCGAGGCGGACAGCACCGAGGCCGACTTCGAGTGGGACGACGAGGAGTCCGAGGCGCTGAAGCAGGCACGGCGCGACGCCGAGCTGACCGCGTCGGCCGACTCGGTACGGGCGTACCTCAAGCAGATCGGCAAGGTACCCCTGCTCAACGCGGAGCAGGAGGTGGACCTCGCCAAGCGGATCGAGGGTGGCCTGTACGCGTCGGAGCGGCTGCGGCTGGCCGAGGAGGCGGGCGAGGAACTGCCCACCCCGCTGCGACGCGACCTGGACTGGATCTCCCGGGACGGAGAGCGGGCCAAGAACCACCTGCTCGAGGCGAACCTGCGACTCGTGGTCTCGCTGGCCAAGCGGTACACCGGCCGCGGCATGGCGTTCCTGGACCTGATCCAGGAGGGCAACCTGGGCCTGATCCGCGCGGTCGAGAAGTTCGACTACACCAAGGGCTACAAGTTCTCCACCTACGCCACCTGGTGGATCCGCCAGGCGATCACCCGGGCGATGGCCGACCAGGCCCGCACCATCCGGATCCCCGTACACATGGTCGAGGTGATCAACAAGCTGGGTCGGATCCAGCGCGAGTTGCTCCAGGATCTCGGACGCGAGCCCACCCCGGAGGAACTGGCCAAGGAGATGGACATCACCCCGGAGAAGGTGCTGGAGATCCAGCAGTACGCCCGGGAACCGATCTCGCTGGACCAGACCATCGGCGACGAGGGCGACAGTCAACTCGGCGACTTCATCGAGGACTCCGAGGCGGTCGTCGCGGTCGACGCGGTCAGCTTCACCCTCCTGCAGGACCAACTCCAGTCGGTGTTGCAGACGCTGTCCGAACGGGAGGCCGGAGTGGTGCGGCTGCGGTTCGGCCTCACCGACGGTCAGCCCCGGACTCTGGACGAGATCGGTCAGGTGTACGGGGTGACCCGCGAGCGGATCCGGCAGATCGAGTCGAAGACGATGTCCAAGCTGCGGCATCCGTCCCGTTCGCAGGTGCTTCGCGACTACCTGGACTGAGGAGTGGCCAGACGCGCGCCGACCCGGCCACCCGGTGTCACGGGTGGTGACGGAGGATCGTCGCCCGGCTCTGGCGGAGGTCCACCAACGTCTGCCGCCGCCCGGATCAGGCCCTGATCCACGCTCGTTAGCCCAAACGGCCGATGAGGCTGACCCATCAGCGGGCATGTGTGATCGGGTTGTGATCCGATTGGCACACGAGGAAGGAACGCATCAGCCCTCAGGCCGGTTGACTTAGACGTCAAACGAGAGAAGGAAGGATCGCCGTGACGCCGACGCTGACTCCGCCCACGTCTCTAGCGCCCCCTTCCGCGGGCGATCGATGCGACCGCTGTGGAGCGCAGGCGAAGATACGTGTCGTGCTACCGGGTGGCGGCGACCTGCTGTTTTGTGGCCACCACGCCCGTGCCTACGACGCGAAGCTTCGTGAGATAGCCGTGGAGATCGTGGGCAACGAGAAAAGTTGACCGCGGTCGGATTTCCACCAACACGCGCCGACCGGGAACCGACAACGTCGCCGGTTCCCGTGCACACTGCCCGCCCGAGAGGGCGGGCAGTGTGCATTGTCGGTGTTGTCCGGGCCAGACCTGTCGCTACCAGGACCGGATGGCCAGGATGCGCTGCCGAAGTTGCTCCGCGGTGGCCATCGGGGTCGGCGGCCCACCGCACCTTCGGCGCAATTCGGCATGAACCGCGCCGTGTGGCTTCCCCGTGCGGTGGTGGAACGCCGCCACCAACCCGTTGAGCTCCCTACGCAACGCGGCCCGCAACTCGTGTGCCGCCATTGGTCGTTCGGCCGGCGTCGGGTGCACCCGGTCGGTCGGCTGCGCACGGGCCTGTTCCCGCGCCCTACGTGCCTGTGCGGCCACCTGTTGCGCCTGTCGCTGACGTAACAACAGGGCGACCTGGTCTGGTTCGAGCAGTCCTGGCAGTCCCAGGTACTCCTCCTCCTCGGGTGTGCCCGGGGTTGCCACCATGCCGAACGACGAGCCGTCGAAGATGACCTGGTCGAGTTCGGCGCTGGCCGCCAGCGCCTCGAACCGGCTCCGCTCCTCCCCCGGGGTGTTCCGCTCCCGGTTCGCCTCGGCCAGCAGGTCGTCATCCCACCCACCCTCGCGGGTCGGCCGGCCCAGCACGTGGTCACGCTCGGCCTCCATCTGGCCGGCCAACTCCAGCAGGGTCGGCACCGAGGGCAGGAACACCGAGGCGGTCTCCCCGGGTCGCCGAGCCCGGACGAACCGGCCCACCGCCTGGGCGAAGAACAGCGGGGTGGTCACGCTGGTGGCGTACACCCCCACTGCCAGTCGGGGGACGTCCACGCCCTCGCTGACCATTCGGACGGCCACCATCCAACGGTCCGCCGAGTCGGCGAACGCGCCGATCTTCCCGCTGGCCCCCCGATCGTCGGACAACACCAGCACCGGCGCGGTACCGGTGATCTCGCGCAGCATGCCGGCGTAGGACCGTGCCGCGGCGTGGTCCGAGGCGATCACCAGCCCACCGGCGTCGGGCATGCCACCGGCCCGTACCTGGGCCAGCCGGGTGTCGGCGGCCCGCAGCACGGTGGAGATCCACTCCCCGCGCGGGTCCAGCGCGGTACGCCAGGCCCGTGCGGTGTGTTCGGCGGTCAGTGGCTCGCCCAGCCGGGCCGAGTACTCCTCCCCCGCGCTGGTACGCCAGCGCGTCTCGCCGGAGTAGGCCAGAAAAAGCACCGGACGCACCACGCCGTCGCGCAGCGCGTCGCTGTAGCCGTAGAGGTGGTCCGCCGCCGACCGCAGCAGGCCGTCCGGGCCCGGCTGGTAGGTCACGAACGGGATGGGATTGTCGTCGGACCGAAACGGTGTGCCGGTGAGCGCGAGCCTACGGGTGGCCGGGGCGAACGCCTCCCGCACGGCGTCGCCCCACGACAGCGCGTCGCCGGCGTGGTGTACCTCGTCCAGGACGACCAGGGTGTGCCGGTTCTCGGTCCGGGCGCGGTGCAGCATCGGATGTGCCGCCACCTGCGCGTAGGTGACCGCCACTCCGACGAAGTCCCGCGAGGTGGCGCCGGCGCTGTTCCGGAAGGTCGGATCCAGGGACAGCCCAACCCGTGCGGCCGCCTGCGCCCACTGCGTCTTGAGATGCTCGGTGGGCGTCACCACCGTCACCGCGGTGACGGTTCGGTCGGCGAGCAGTTCGCTGGCCGCCCGCAGCGCGAACGCGGTCTTGCCGGCCCCGGGAGTGGCCACGGTCAGGAAGTCACGTGGTCGTCGGGCCAGGTACGCGGTCAGCGCGCGCCGCTGCCAGACGCGCAGCGGGAGGGTTGTCGGCACGGGGGTGGGCGCGGTGGACACGTGCTCCTCAGGTCGGTCGGGGTTTGCGCGGCCTCCGGAACACACGGCTGACGCCGGACACGGCGCGCGGACGCGGCGCCGTAACGGGGGCCACCAGAACTCTAGACGAGTGAGTGCCGTCCCTCGCCGGGGCACGGGTTGGGGTGGCAGGCCCTCGCCGTGGCGGAGCCCCGGCTCCGGAGTCCTGCCGCACGCGGCTGGCGTGCTGTGCCGCCCTCTGTGGGGGAGCTCCGCTCCACCACATTCCCCTCGAACCCCGGGGTGCAACAAGATCGGGACACCTGACCACGTTCACCGACCACGCTCACCGGCGACACCATCCGGACTCACCCATCTCGCACCGGCTTCGGTGCTGATCGGCGTGCCGGACCCCGGCGGTGGGTTGGCGTACTGTGCCCGATGCATGCTTGGGTATGGCGGCCCTGACATGCGGGCCGGACCTGGCCGGACCCGGCGGCCACGAACCGGGTGTCGACAGGACGGAGGCCACCGGTTGGCACTCGCCGGCGGCAGGGGCGGAGGCGGGCGGTTGGCTACACCCCGGGAGGTCCTGCCCGCGGCGCGGCGCGCGATGGAGCGTGCGCTGTCCGAACGGCAGCGGCTCAGGGAGACGGTGAGGGAATCCGTGCGGCCGGTCACCCGCCATCGTCCGGTGAATCTGATTCGTCAGACGCTGAGCAAGGCGTGGCAGGACCGCGTTCTCGGGCTGTCCGCCGAGGCCGCGTTCTGGCAGTTGCTGTCGTTGCCGGCGTTGGTACTGGCCCTCGTCGGCAGCCTGGGCTATCTGGGTGATCTGATCGGCCCGCGCACGATCACCTCGATCCAGCGAACCCTGCTGTCGGTCTTCAGCCAGGCCTTCACCCCCGACGTGGTGGACGCGCTGGTCCGTCCCACCGTGGAGGAGGTGCTCAACCACGGCCGCGCCGACGTGATCAGCATCGGCTTCCTGCTGTCACTGTGGGCTGGTTCGTCGGCCACCTCGACGTTCGTGAACACCATCACGATCGCGTACGGGATGCGGGAGCTGCGCGGTGCGGTGCGCAGCCGGCTCATCGCGCTGTGGCTCTACATCGCCTCGGTGGCCGTCGGGTTGGTGGTCCTGCCGCTGATGGTGCTGGGCCCCGGCCAACTCGCCGGAGTCTTTCCCGAAGACCTGCGTGCGGACGTGTCCGCGCTCACCCAGGCGCTGTACTGGCCGGCGTTGGGTGGGCTGTTGTTGGTCGGACTGACCAGCTTCTACCACCTGGCGTTGCCCAGACGGCTGCCCTGGCACCGGGGCCTGCCGGGGGCGATGTTCGCCATGGTGATCTTCCTGTTGGGCAGCGCCGGGCTACGTGACTACGTGGGATTCGTGGTCAGCCGGGCGTTCATCTACCGCGCGCTGGCCGCCCCGATCGCGGCGCTGCTCTTCCTGTTCCTGCTCGCTCTGGCGGTACTGCTGGGCGCCGAACTGAACGCCACCATCGAGCAGATGTGGCCGTCCCGGCCGACCCGACACCAGCGACGGCGGCAGGCCCGTCGACAGGAACGGGAACTACGGCGGGCCATCGAGCGCTCCGACGACGAACCGAACTGACCGGCGCCAGACGCCCGAACCGGGCTCAGTTGCCGTTGCCGCCGTGCGGAAGCTGGGCGTAGATGCGCTTGCAGTCCTCACAGACCGGTGAACCCGGCTTGGGGGTGCGGGTCACCGGGAAGACCTCTCCGCACAGTGCGACCACGTGGGTGCCCATCACCGCGCTCTCGGCGATCTTGTTTTTCTTCACGTAGTGGAACACCCGGTCGCCGTGGTCGCTGTCACTGTGCTGTGGAAGGACCTCGGTCTGCGTGCTCACGGCCAACTCCTCGGAGCGGATCACTCTTACCGGCGTGGGGACCACGGCCGCCTGCCGGGCGCAGCCACCCTGGGGGCGGTTGGGACTGACGGTGGCCTCTGGCCCATGATGCCATGCCACCGTTACGGCTAACGTCGCATACCAGGTCAGTCGGTACGCCGAGAGGAGGCCACGATGCTCGGTAAGCCGTTCCAGTTCGACCCGGAGGTGCGCAGGGCGCTGGCCGCGCGCCGGCCGGTGGTGGCGCTGGAGAGCACGATCCTCGCGCACGGGCTGCCCTACCCGCGCAACGTGGAGGTGGCCCGACAGGTCGAGGCGGCGGTGCGGGCCACCGGCTCGGTGCCGGCCACCATCGCGGTACTGGGCGGCCAGGTGCAGGTGGGACTGCCCGACGAGGCACTGGAGTGGGTGTGCCGGGCCGGCGTGGCAAAGTTGGGTGTCCGTGACCTACCGGTGGCACTGGCGATGCGACGGGACGGCGCGACGACAGTAGCCAGCACCGTGACGATCGCCGCGCACGCCGGCATCCCGGTGTTCGCCACCGGTGGGCTGGGCGGGGTGCACCGGCAGGCCCGGGACAGTTGGGACTGCTCCGCGGACCTGGAGACGCTCGCTCGAACACCGATCGCGGTGGTGTGTTCCGGTGTGAAGTCGGTCCTCGACGTGGGCGCGACGTTGGAACGGCTGGAGACGCTGTCGGTCACGGTGATCGGATATGGGACCAATCGGTTCCCAGGGTTCTACCTCAGTGACTCCGGGCACCCGCTGGACTGGTGGGTTGACACCGCCGAGCAGGCGGCGGCGGTACTGGAGTCCCGGCAGTCGCTGGGTCTCGGCCTGGGCGCGGTGGTGTTCGCCAACCCGCTACCACCGGCCGAACAACTGGATCCGGCCATGCACGACCGGGTACTGGCCGAGGGGTTGGCCGCGGTGGACCGCGACGGTGTGCGGGGTAAGGCGATCACGCCGTATCTGCTGGACCACTTTCACCGGCAGACCGGCGGCGCCAGCCTGGAGGCGAATGTCCGCCTCGTCGTGCGCAACGCGCACGTCGCTGGTCTGATCGCCGCCGCCCGGGCTCGGTGAGTCCGTTCCGGACGGCCGTCAGCCCTCGATGGTGCGGGAGTCGTCCGGAGCGGGTGGCAGAGCCTGTTGGGATTCACCACCGAACCGGGTGAAGTCGGGCGCATTGTCCGGCAGTCGGTCGTTGGCCATGATCACGGCGACCCAGGGAAGCACAAGCGCACCCGCCGCAAAGGTCACCATCAACCAGACAATGTGGTAGAAAGCCGCCGCCAGGATGAGGCAGACGATCCGGATCCCCATCATGATGGCGTACCGGCGACGGCGGTAGTTGAGCTGCTCGTCCAGGCTGACCGGCGCGTCGGTGATGATCGGCGTGTCACGGCGATGCCTGCCCAGCCTCACGGCGCCTCCCGAGGGCCGGAACACGGGACCGGCCCGAACCTCATGCTCTCACCATCACCCGCAGGCCTCACCACCCGTGCCGAGGCCTGCGGGTGACGGCGCCATCGCCGACGCCCGTTACGGCCGGTCAGAAGGAGGATCGGGCACCGAACATGTCGGCCAGTCTGGAGGCCAACTTCAGGTCACCGTCCACGCTCATCCGGCCGTCCAGCATGTAGGAGAGTTGGTTCACGGTGCCGGCGACCACCCGGGCGAAGTCCGGCACGGTGCCGTGGATGGTCACCGCGGCATCCGCGCCGCCGGGAAACGCCCGGGCCCGGCCGTCAGCGATCTCGATGGTCCACCGGTACACCTGACCGTTCAGGCCACGCAACTGGTAGGAGACCCGGCCGGCGAAGCCGCCGCCGAAGTCCGGGTCGTACTGTCGGGCCATCGCCCCGAACACCAACCGCTGCACGCTCTGCCGGCCGAAGTACCGGTCCAACTGCTCGTCGGAGGCCCCCCTGACCATCCGGGCCAGTCCGCCGCGGGTGGTGCGTAGCACCGAGTCGCGGGCCTGGTCGCGGGCCTGCTGGCCCAGTTCGCGCAGCGGCACCCGGCGACTGCGGTGGGCCCGGGCAAGTTCGGCGTTCTCGTCGATCGGGTAGGGCGCCGGCAGTTGCCTGGCCGGTGGGCGCCGGGCCAGTGCCGCCTCGATCGCCGGGGCGAGCCGTTCGGCCTTGGCCGCCTCCCGTTCCTCCCGACCCTCGACGAACCGGGGCAGCACCTTCGAGCCGAGCAACTCCAGGCTCTCGCACACGTGCTCGTGCTGGTTGCGACCGGACTGCAACACGAAGATCACCTGGTCCACCCCGGCCTGCTCGTAACGGCGGACCAGTTCGGTGACCTGGTCGGGTGTGCCGATCGCGCCGCGCAGCGAACCGAGTCCCTGCTGCATCAGCCGCACCCCCAACGGGGCCTGGTCGGGTGTGACGATGTGCCGGGCGAAACCGGCCCCGTCACGGCGCCGGGCAAACTCCTCGGCCACCGGCTCGCCGCCGACAACGTGTTCCATGCCGTAGTAGTGGGCCAGTGAGTACCCGAAGAAGTGGGCGCCGTCGATGCCTCGCTCGATCGCGGTTCCCTCGTCGGAGTGCATCATCATCGGCACCACCACGGCCAGGTTGGGGTTGACCGCGAACCCGGCCGGCACGCAGTCGGCCGAGCCGATGATCTGGTAGTACTCCTTGGCCCACTCCCCGGCGTCCTCCGGTTCGACGAAGGAGAACGACAGCGCGCCGATGCCGTTGCGGGCGGCCAGCAGGATGGTGTCCCGGCGACTACAGGCGACCCACAGCGGCGGGTGTGGCCGTTGCAACGGCCGGGGTACCACCTCGCGCGGTGGCATCTGGACATACTCGCCGTCCCAACCGCCGAACGGGTCCTCGACGAACATCCGGGTGATGACGTCGATCGACTCCTGCCAC
>DATCXL010000676.1:0-2107 GCA_036565825.1 Mycobacteriales bacterium | reverse complement strand
CGCTGGTGCTGGCCGTACTGCTCATCACCGGTGGTCGGTTGGGCGACATCCTCGGCAAACGCCACCTGTACCTGGCCGGCGTCGCGCTGTTCACCGTGGCGTCACTGCTGTGCGGGTTCTCGCAGAGCTCGGCCGAACTGATCGGGGCCCGGGCAGCCCAGGGTCTGGGCGCGGCGATGCTCATGCCACAGACCATGTCGATCGTGATCGGGGTGTTCCCGGCCGAGCGGCGGGGCGCCGCGCTGGGCGTGTGGAGTTCGGTCGCCGGAGTGGCCGCCATCGCCGGGCCCACGGTGGGCGGACTACTGGTCACCGCGTTCGACTGGCGGTGGATCTTCTTCGTGAACCTGCCGGTCGGCGTGCTGGTACTGGCCCTCGCCCCGCTGGTCATCCCGGTCGAGCGGCGGAAGGCGCCGCGGCGCTCCTTCGACCTCCGTGGCGTGTTGCTGGTCAGCGTGGCGCTGTTCTGCCTGTCCTTCGGCCTGGAGGAGGGGCAGCGGTTCCACTGGGGCCGGGTCTGGTCCGTGGTGAGCATCCCCATGCTGTTGGTCGCCGGCGGCGTGCTGCTGGTCGGGTTCGGGTTCGCCGAGCGGGCCCGGCAGAAGGACGAGCCGTTGTTGCCGTTCAGGCTGTTCGCCGACCGCGACTTCGCCCTGTCCAACGTCACCACCGTGGCCCTGTCGGTCGGTCTGATCGGCATGAGTCTGGGGTTCACCATCTACCTCCAGTCGGTGCTTGGTATGTCGGCGCTGTCTGCCGGGTTGACCATGGCACCGATGTCGCTGTTGACGACCCTGGTGGCGCCGATGGCCGGACGGCTCAGCGACCGGACCGGCGGCCGGTACATCCTGATGGGAGGACTGACCCTGTCCGCCGGTGGGATCGCGATGATCGCGGTGGTGAGCCGGGCGGACACCTCCCGCTGGGAACTGTTGCCTGGGCTGCTGCTGATCGGATTCGGCATGGGCGCCACATTCGCGCCACTGTCGACCATCGCGATGCGCAATGTCTCCCCGCGGCTGGCCGGCGCCGCGTCCGGCGTGATGAACACCACCCGGCAACTCGGGTCGGTGATGGCCACCGCCTCGGTCGGGGCGCTGCTACAGAACCGGCTGGCCGTGGCGTTCGTGGACCAGGCCCAGCGACGGGCCGCGGACCTGCCGGCGCAGACCCGAGGGCCCTTCGTCCGCGGGTTCGCCGGTGCCGCCACAGACGGCCTGCGCCTCGGTGCCGGGCAGAGTGGAGGGACGGTCAGCCTGCCTGCGGGCACCTCGACCGGGGTCAGCCAGCAGGTCGAACAGGTGGCCCGGCAGGTGTTCACCCACGGGTTCGTGCACGCGTTGCATGTCACGTTGGTGCTGCCGACCGTGGTGCTGCTACTGGGCGCGGTGTCCTGTCTTTTCCTCACCCGGCGCGGCCAGACAGCCGACGCCCCGGCCACCGGGCGGGCGTCGACAGCCTCGGCCACCCACGGCTGACACAGGTCCGGCCACGGCCTGCTACTGGTTTGTAACGATATGGCAGTTTGCTCCCGATGCGGCCCACGGTCTGGTTCCAGATGCCGGCCACCGTGGCCAGGTACCGGCCGCGCTAGCATCGGACCCTGTCGCGACTGGCGTGTTCGGGTGGAATCAACCACCGGGAAGCGACTTCACATGCACGCACCGTGCGCCTGGGTGCCGGCGTCACGAGGAACACCAGGAGGTCCAGATGAGCCAGTCCCTGCCGGCTCTGAGCCAGGTCGACCCGCGGATCGCCGAACTGGTGGCGGCCGAGGGTCGGCGGCAGTTCGACACGGTGCGGCTGATCCCGTCGGAGAACTACGTGTCCGCCGCGGTGTTGGAAGCGACCGGCACGGTGCTGACCAACAAGTACTCGGAAGGGTATGCGGGCAAGCGGTACTACGAGGGCCAGCAGATCATCGACCAGGTCGAGACCCTGGCAATCGAGCGGGCCAGGGCACTGTTCGGGGTGGACCACGCCAACGTGCAGACCTATTCGGGGTCTCCGGCGAACCTGGCCATCTACCTGGCGTTCTGTAGCCCGGGAGACACCATCCTGTCCATGGACCTGCCATCCGGGGGGCACCTGACCCACGGCTCGCCGG
>DATCXL010000667.1:0-4204 GCA_036565825.1 Mycobacteriales bacterium | reverse complement strand
TCCCTCGTACAGGATCTCCTGGCGGCGTAGGCGCTCCCGCACGGTGCCCGGCAGGTCCGCCACGTCGGCGCCGAACCTGGTCACCGACTCCATCAGCCGATGCCGGGCGTACTCGGCCGTCTGCAACAGGCCCGGGATGATAACCGGCTCGAACACGCGGATGGTGGCCGAACTCTGCTCCAGCTCGAGGAAATCGGCCTGTTTGGCCCGCATCCCGTCGCGGAGCTGCCTGCGCAACGAGGCGTACTCACTCTGAACGTTACGTAGTTCGGCGAGTAGCTCGCCAACGTCACCAGGAGCGTCCACAGCCTGGCACCAGGCCGTCACGTCCTCGGTGGTGGGCAACTGTCTACCGTTCTCGATCCTGGAGACCTTCGACTGTGCCCAGCCAAGCCGTGCCGCCAACGCAGTACCGGACAGGCGTGGAACGGCCTGCTCACGCAGGGTCCGGAGCCTGGCGCCGAACACCTCGGGCGAACTGGTGTAGCTGGACATCGTCTCCTCGTCAGGTCGTGAACCGGGCCATGGTCTGTGCCGCTTGCCATGCGGCATCCGCCCAGCGGATGTGCTGGTCTACCACGTCCGGGTCGGAGGTCACCTCCGCACCGGTCAGTACGTTGCCCTGGTCGAACAGCAGTACCGCCACCACCCCGCTGTCGATGAGCCAGAAGTCCCGGTCAGGCAGATCAGCGGCTGGCGTGGTGGCCCGATCCAGATAGCGGATGTCCTCACCGGCTGCGATGTTCCGCGCAGCCAGAACCATCCCGAACCGGGTGTAGTCGCTGAACGGGCGAGAGACGACACGGACCCGCCGGTACCGCGCCGACGACCGCGCCACGAACTCCAACCACGGCCTGTGCCAGGCCAGATCGTCGGGCCGGCCAGCCAGGAAGCGGCGGAACGGCGTGGTCTCGCCCGGTTCGTTGTACTGCTCCCGAGTCTCCAGCCGAAACGCGCTGTGCGTCGCACCCGTCACCAGGGCGTCGAAGGCGTCACGCGCAACCCACATCAGTCCGACCGAGGGAAGTAGCGCAGCAGCGCAGCGGGGATCTCCACGGCGTCCTCGTGGTCTGGAATGTCCATCTGCCCCCGAGCTTCGGTATCGGTGACCTTCCATCCCTGAACCACGTAGGTGTCCCGGTCGGTCCGGTAGACGGTCGGGCATCCGGTGTTGCCGCTCGATGTGCCAAGCCAGGTGAGCTTCACGGGTTCCCCTCCTTGAAACGCCCATTCAAGCGCATACCTGGAGGGTAAACGGGGCCATGACTCCCAGGCATCCCTCGATCGAGTGATTTATGCGCATGACATTTCCAATGACACGCATGACATGCGCATACTGCCATCCATCCAAACCCGAGGAGGGAAAGTGTCCGACGAGGTTCAGTGTGGCTGGTTGGCCGGTGATGACTACCGGGCCGCGGTCGAGCGGGCGGGTGCGAAGGAGTTGCCGGACGACGGGATACCCGACGGGGAGCCGTGGATCGTCTCGGCGTTGGCACCGGTCGTGCAGCCTCCTGACACCACCTACCAGGAACTTCTGGCGAGGGTGGACGGCCGGTGGGAGGACAGCGACCCGCCCGGGTGTCCCCGGTGACCGGGTCGGCTGATCTGGTGGATCGGTTGCCGGATCTGTTGGCTGCTGCCCCGCCGGAGGTTCTGGGGCGGGTGGTGTTGTCGGTGGCGGTGATGCACCAGGCCGACACCAGGGGACGGTGCCCGTGGTGCCAACCACAACGCCGCAGGTGGTGGCGGGGGTCGCAGCCGTTCGGCCCGGCCGGACCGTGTCCGACCCGGCGGATGCTGGTCGCCGAACTACGGGCCGCCCGCATGGTCGAACCGACCTGGACACCACTGTGACGATCGCTGTCCCGATCGACGTGCTACTGCCGGCCATGCTGGCCGGCTACGCGGTCGGTGGGGCCACCGGGGCACTGATCATCTCCGGGCTGTCCCGGTCAGCGCGCACGGCCCGACGGCCGCCGCAGGTTGATCGGCACCGAACCCGGTAGAACGTCTGGCGCCCCGATGACCTGGACGGCCGGGGTGCCAGACCCAGAACGGCCGGTGTGGTGGGGAAGGCACCACACCGGCACCCAACCCCGCCCGGCCAGACAGACAAGCTGGCCAGGGCCTGCCGCCGGGCGCCACGCCCACCACGCCCCCGGACCGCGTGGCGCCCGGCACAACGAAGCCCCCGGCATCGGATCGCCGGAGGCTCCGTGCGGTCACGGTGGTCAGGGCGGTCGACGCGCCTGCGACCTGCGGTGTCTTCTACCTTGACACGGTAGAGGTCGGACCGGGCCTACCGGTGGGGCGATGTCGTGGTCAGGCCGGCCAGCGCCGGTACGGCGAGGGCTCCCGCTCCGCCGAACGGGCCGTGGTCGATGGCGCAGTGCGCACCGGCCACCGGCAGGTCGCCCCCCAGCAGATACCGGTCGATCGCCGTGGTGGCGCAGGTGCTCTGCGCCCGCCGCGAGGTGTGGCCGAACCCGTCGATGGTGAGCAGCCGTGCGTCACCGAGCCGCCCGACTGTCCGTTGGGCACCCGCATACGAGGTGGCCCGGTCGAACGTCGTGTTCACCAGCAGGAGGGTGGCCGAGGTGGGTCGGTCGAACGGTCCGGTGTACCGCTCGGGTGCTCGGGCCGGCCAGGTCGCGCACGGCAGCGCCTCGAACAGCCAGGGCCGGCTGAACGTGGGCGCGCCCATTCCCATCAGTCGAGCCAACGCCGGCCAGGCCGCCGGGGCGCGGGGCAACGAGGTGTCGGTGCAGAAGATCGCGGTGAACGCGTCGGACTCGTTGTTCACCTCGGCCGACTCCGGCGTCGGAACGGCCAGTGCCGCCACGCCCGCGGGCACGGTGGTCGTGCGGGCCAGGGTCGCCTGGTCCAGGGCGGCCAGGAAACCGGCGAGCCCTGGCCACATCGCCGGCGAGTACAGCGACTGGAGGGTGACGGTCACCGCGAACTGGTAGGTCAACACGAACGGCGGATCGCCGGGAAACACCAGCGGGTTGGCCCGCAGCCGGTCGAACATCTGGTCCAGCCGATCCCGCAGCGCCCGGGCGTCCTGACCGGACCTGGCCAACGCGCACGCCGGCGGGCCCGCGGCCACGCACTGCCGGGCGAACGCGTCGAAGGTCTGCTCGTCGGACACGGCGCTGTCCGACAACAGGCGCAGCGGCTCGTTGGCCCAGGCCACCGGGTCGATCACACCGTCGAGCACCATCGCCCGGATCCGGTCCGGGTACAGGTTCGCGTACACCTCACCGAGGTAGCTGCCGTAGGAGTACCCGTGGAGACTGAGCTGCTCGTCGCCGACCGCGCGACGCAGCAGGTCCAGGTCCTCGGCCGCGTCGGTGGTGGTGACGTGCTCCAGAAGATCGCCGTTGCGCCGACCACAGTCCTGGGAGAGCCCCGCCATGCGGGTGGCGAAACTGGTCTCCTCGGCCGCGCTCACCGGGAAGAACGCGGCGGCCCAGAACTCGTCGTAGCCCGCCTGCGAGTCGAAGCAGGTCACCGCCGGGGTGCTCTGTCCCACCCCGCGCGGGTCGAACCCGACGATGTCGAATCGGGCCAGCACCGCAGGCTCGAAGATCTGCCGGGCGGTGCGGGCGAACACCAACCCGGAACCGCCCGGCCCGCCCGGGTTGACGAACAACGAACCGATCCGGTGCGCCGGGTCGGTGGCGGGTAACCGGTTCACCGCGAGGGTGACGGTGCCCTCGTGTGGGTGCGCGTAGTCCAGCGGCACCTGCGCAGTGGCGCACTGGAAGCCCTCGCCGCAGTCGGTCCAGTCCAACCGCGGCGTGGGCACCGCGTCGGTCCGAACCTCGGCAGCCGTCGGCAGGCTGTTCGCCGGTACGGCGCCGGCGGGTGCGCTGGTCGGTGCCGCCGACGCCGGTGCCATCGTGATGGTGGTCAGTGTGGCCGCGGCGACCGCGACCGTGCGCCAGCGGTGACGCTGGATTCTGGGCATGGTGGTTCCCCACTCCGTTCGACGGGATGTCGGAAGGCGACAGGGTCGAGCGGGGTCCCGGCTCGGTCGGTGGTTCAGTCGGTCGCGGCGTGCCCGGGCTGGTCCGGGTCGGCATCCGACGATCGTCCGGACGGCGGTCCGGACAAAGGTTCGGGATCGAACCAGGTCGACGTGTCCAGTTCGGCGGCGCTGGACGGCGTGCCACCGGCGGCCGGGGCCGAGCCGGCC
>DATCXL010000664.1:0-5299 GCA_036565825.1 Mycobacteriales bacterium | reverse complement strand
GCCCGCCGGGCCTGCGACTGGGACACCGCGGAGCGGGCCGTTGGTCAGGCCCGCAACATTGCCCGGGTTACCGGAGCCGGCTGGCTCGACCGGGTGGCGTTGTCAGCACAGCGGGGCACCAGTGGTCTGGCCGGTCGGCTGTCGGGACGCCAGGTCGGAGCGTTCACCCGGCGGGAGAAGGCGGTCGCCGACCTGTTGGCCGTGGGATTGTCCAACGCCGAGATCGCCGGTCGGCTTTACCTGACCGTCAAGACTGTGGAAACCCACCTGACCCGCATCTACCGCAAGCTCGGGGTCCGCTCACGCGGTGCCGCCACCGCCATGCTCGCCCGCACCACCCCCACCGCCCAGGCCTGACGCCCTGGGGCCGTCGGCGGCGGTACGCCCGGATGTTCACCGGGTTTCTGTGCCGGCCGGGCGGGCGTACCGATTGGTGCGGTCAGGCGGGAGGGACAGGAAGGTCTCGACCTGGTCGCGCAACGCCACGCGGTAGGAGAGGTGGCCACGGCCGCGGCGGTGAGGCTTCGACCGCCTACCGGCAGGCTCTGGAGTTGACCAGGAACGAAACCGAGTGAGAGGTCCTGGTCGAGCGACTCGCAATCCTCACCAGCGGTAGGACTGCGCGGTCAGCCCGCACCAATCCGCCTCGCTGAGCTTCTTCGCCCAGACCGGTTCGGCGAATGGACAACGCGCATGACGGTTGATTCCAAGGTGTCTTCCACCGCGCTGCGCGCCGAGGGGTTTGAGGAGGGTGTGGGGGTGGAGCGGAGCTCCCCCCAGAAGGCAGCACAGCGCGCCAGCGCCATGCCCACCGAACTCCGGAGCCGGGGCTCCGCCCCGGCGAGGGCCTGGGATCAGCCATCCAGCGCAGTTCCGCGCTGCGGGTGGCGGGGTATTGTCGGGGTGGTTAGGGGCTGGATTGGGGGCCTCTGTTGGTTGGCGGTGCCGGGGCGGTGCGTTGACCCGGACGGCGAGCGTTGGTGAGCCAGCGCAGTGCCCACTCGGCGGGGCCGTAGCGGAACGGGCGGAGCCACAGTGCGCTCAAAACCAATTGGCTCGCGAACACGACCGCGACGAAGACGAGGAGCGCCACCGGGGTGAAGGTGGCCGTGGTCGACGCCACCGGCAAGGTGGTGGCGACCGAGACCATCTACCCGCACCCGCCGGCCCGCCGTTGGGACGAGTCGGTCGCGACCCTGGCCAGGCTTGCCTCCCAAACGGTTGGGGCCAGGCAGCGCACTGCCTGGTCCCAACCTTGATACGTAACGTCAGCTGTGCATCAGCGCGAAGACGCCCCAGCCGAGATATTCGCGCTGGTACCTCGCGTAGCGGGCCGGCTCCGTGGAGAGTTCGGCCCGCAGGTCGGCGGCCAGTTCATCGTCGGGGTTGCGGTCCAGCCAGCGGCGGATGTTGAGCCACTGCGCGGCCTTGTACCGGTCCCAACTGTCCTGATCGGTGAGAACCATCTCCACCACGTCGTAACCGAGTTCACCGAACTGGTCGATCAGCTCCGGGAGCAGCCGGAAATCATCCTTGCTGCCGGCGTAACTGGCCTCGACGGTTTCCTGGTCCGGGGGTTCGCGGCGCCAGTACGGTTCGCCGATCAGCATCATGCCGCCGGGCCGGAGGCTGCGTTGCAACAGGTCGACCGTACCGACCACACCGTCGCCGATCCAGGTGGCACCGATGCACGCGGCAAGATCGACCGGTTCGTCGCTGACGTGGCCGGAAGCATCGCCGTGCACGAACGTCACCTGACCGGTGACACCCAGTTCGTCGGCACGCGCACGGGCCCGATCGGTGAACACCGTGCTGATGTCCACCCCGGTCCCGGTGATCCGGTGGTCGCGCGCCCAGGTGCACAGCATCTCGCCCGACCCGCTCGCCAGGTCGAGCACTTGGGTCCCGGGTACCAGGCCCAGCGCCCGCCCCAGGGCGGCCAACTTCTCGCTGGTGAACGGGTTGTGGATTCGGTGGCTGCTCTCGCGGATGGTGAAGCTACGTGGAAGATCCACTTCTGCGGTTCCCTACGTCCAAGGAGGTTGCGGCGGTCGCGGAAGGCGGCCGGTCGTAGCCGGCCGCGCCTGCCCGGATCGTCACAAAATCACCTCGTAAGACGTGTGGGTGTCAGACCTGGACGAAGGTAGGACGCTCGCAGTCGTCGCGTCCACCGCTTTTCGCCCGCACTGCCCCGCTCC
Organism: Mycobacteriales bacterium; assembly: GCA_036565825.1. Taxonomy (GTDB): domain Bacteria; phylum Actinomycetota; class Actinomycetes; order Mycobacteriales; family DASULA01; genus DASULA01. Next base: position 3,101 of record DATCXL010000664.1, on the reverse strand, counting down.
AACATGGCACAGGCGACCTGATCTACGGAAAGGGTGAGGGAGGAGCAGATGAGTCTCACTCCGCGACAGCTCAACCGGGCCACGCTGGGTCGACAGATGCTTCTGCGGCGCGAATCACTGGGGGTGGCCGATGCTTTACGTCGTCTCGTGGCTCTACTGGCTGCGGTTCGGTGCCCCAGATCGTCGTTGACCTCGGCGAGCATCCCCAGCGCTACCCCGGCGAGGAGGTACAGCTCCCTGCTGTCGGAGACCCGCTGCCGGCCGTCCAGATGGGTGAACACCCGGTCGCGCAGCAGCAGCGCGGACTCGAACAGTTCCAGCCGGGGTGCGCTGGCGAACCGACCGGCGATCGTCTGGGCGTCGGAGCGCAACTGGTCCAGGGTGAGCGGCCCGACGGTGCCGGGGTTGTCTCCGAGTCGGGCGGATTCGTCGGCTGCCATGGCGAGCCGCCTTTCGACCGGGTCGACGGCCTGGCGGGGATCACCTGGCGGGTTCGTCGACGGGGTCGGTTCCGGCTCGGGGTCAGTGGCCGGGTTGTAGTCGCGGGCGAACCCGAGTCGGACCGGGCTGGTCTGGAACAACCGGGCCAGCAGCAGGTCCTGATAGTCGGGGCCGGGATGTTCCCCGGCCTCCCAGTGCTTCCACGACCGCTCGGACAGTCCGCGCGAACCCAGGTTCTGCTCCCGGCAGATCCGGTGCACCCGGCCACGGCCTGTTCGCCCGAGAGGTTCCAGGCGATCCGGTGTGCGCGCAGCAGCGAGTACGGTCGGGCAGTGATCACAGGTGTTCGCACATGGATCGGCGCGGTGGCAGTGGCCGCGATCGTACTGAGCGGATGTGGCAGCGGTGGCACCGATGCTGCTCCGAACGCCGCGAGCGGCGCCACCGCGAACAGCACCACCGCCGGCAGTACACCATCGCCCGCCCCGCGGCTCGGTTCGGCGGAGTTGCAGTCGCGGTGGTGGACCTGGGCGGCCTCGGCCCCGGAGGAGTCCAACCCGGTGGCGGACCTGACCGGGGAGCACTGCGCGGACAACCAGGCATCCGACGTGTGGTTCGTCGCTGGCACGTTCGGTGGTACCGCACGCCGCACGTGCGCGATACCGGCCGGGATGCCGATCGCCGGTCCGGTGCTCAACTTCACCGCGCAGGACGCGGAGGGTTGCGACCAGATGCTGGCCACCGCACAGGGCGAGGCGACCGTCGACGGAAAGCCGGTGCGGCCCGACCGACTGGATCCGGTGGCCATCGCCTTCGACGCGGTCGAGGGCAACCCGGTGGTGAACGATGCGGGCTCGTTCCAGTCGTACGGCTGTGGTCTGTGGCTGTGGATCCCACCGCTGTCCACCGGCGAACACGAGTTGACGGTGCGCGGCAGCAGCGGCGGCTTCTCCCTGGACGTGACCTACCAACTGACCGTCGCCGGTACGTGACCGAACACGCGTGACGGTTGGCTCGATTCCAGAGGAGGACACGGTGGTGCCGGTCGGTTATCTGGCGGTTGTGGTGCTCCTCGCGTGGGCCACGTTCCTCGGCCTGGTGTCGCCGCGCCGGCCTCGTGTCCTTGCCGCGATGAGTTGGCGTTTCAGCATCGTGCCCAACGAACTGCCGTTCGTCGCCTTCTACTGGCTCCTCGCCTCGACGTTGTTGGCCTTCGGCCAGGGGGATATCGACTCGCCGGCTGGCTGGATGGTGTTCGGCGCGGCCGTCGCGACAACGGCCGGGCTGGTGGTCATCGTCTGGCGGGGGCTGCGGACCGGCCCGGCGGTCGACCGCGCCCTGAGCGAGGGCCTGGGTGCTGGTTGGCGTACCGCCCTCGACGCGGGGACGGCCGCTCGGCTGCGCCGCCGCCTTCCGCTCGCCCGTATCCTGTTCGGACCGTTCTTCGTCCACCGCCGCGACGTCGAACGGGTGGCGAACCTGCGCTACGGCGACGCGGGTAAGCGGAACCTGCTCGACGTCTACCGCCATCGTGCCCACCCGTCGGGTGGCCCCACGTTGGTCTACCTACACGGGGGAGGGTATTCAAGCGGCCGGAAGAACCGTGAGGCGCGTCCCCTCCTGTACCGCCTGGCGAGCCAGGGTTGGGTGTGCGTCAGCGCGAACTACCGGCTACGTCCGGCAGCGACGTTTCTTGACCACCTGGTCGACGTCAAGAAGGTGATCGCCTGGGTACGCGAACGCGGCCACGAGTACGGCGCCGACCCGGCCCTGGTGTTCGTGGCGGGTAGTTCCGCCGGCGGTCACCTGGCCTCGATGGCCGCCCTCACCCCCAACGACCCGGTGTTCCAGCCCGGCTTCGAAGATACGGACACCTCGGTCAGCGGAGCCATCTGTCTGTACGGGTACTACGGCCACTACTACGGCCACTCCGACAGCACCGAGCAGGTAGCCACCTCACCCGTGGCGTACGTCAGACCGGATGCGCCGCCGTTCTTCGTGGTGCACGGTGACCGGGACACGCTGGTGCTTGTCGAGGGCGCCCGACTGTTCGCCGAGAGCCTGCGGAGCACCTCGTCCAGTCCGGTCGTCTACGCCGAACTGCCCGGTGCGCAGCACGCGTTCGACCTGTTCCACTCCATCCGCTTCGAGACGGTCGTCGATGGAGTCGAGGCCTTCGCCGCCTGGGTGCGGTCGCACCAGGAGGCACACAGGCCGTAGCTCGGGCGGGTGAGCCAGGCTCAGACCTACCAGAGCCACCAAGGGAACGGGAGACGCGTTCCACAACAGACACCATGGATGACTCATGACCACACTGCACGTGTTCGACATGGACGGCACCCTGCTGCGCAACAGCACCGCCAGCCTGGAGATCGCGCGTCGGCTCGGCTGTCTGACCGATCTTGTGGCACTCGAAGCGGCATTCGCATGCGGCGCGCTGGACACTGTCGGGTTCGCCTCGGGAATCCACGAACTGTGGGCAACCCTCGACGAGGCAGAAGTACTGGCCAGCTTCGAGTCAGCGCCGTGGATCGCCGGTATCACCGATGTCTTCGCCGACATCCGCGAGCGCGGCGAACACTCCCTGGTCATCACCATGTCGCCCGACTTCTTCGCCGATCGGCTGCGGGACCGGGGCGCCGACGATGTGGTTGCCTCCC
>DATCXL010000647.1:0-4408 GCA_036565825.1 Mycobacteriales bacterium | reverse complement strand
GCGGCCCACACCCCCGTATCCCGACGATTGCAACAAGACTCTCCAGAAGAACCGTCATTATCGTGTGGGCATCGCCAGTCATTCTTGTCCATGACGTTGATATCACCGGTGACGGTGGTCCACACCGTGTCTACTCCGCGGCGAGCAGGAGTACCGCATGCGCTGGGCCCCGACTCTGATCACGCGTATCCGCACGCTCGGCGATGGGCCAGGTAGAACCCGTGGCTGAGCGTGTCCGGGTCTGTGCCGCGAAGGCGAGTGTCCTCGTATGGTCTGTGCGACCGGCGCCTCTGATTCGTGGAACTGTCGGTGCCGGCCCGTACGGTCGGCGCATGACAACCGCACCGATAATCCTGGTTCCCGGATTCTGGCTCGGCGCGTGGGCGTGGGACCAGGTCGCCTCCGCTCTGCGCGCCGACGGGCACGACGTCACGGCCGTCACGCTGCCCGGTCTCGAGTCGGCTGATGCCGACCGTTCCGCGATCACGCTGTCCGACCACGTCGACGCGATCTGCCGGGCCGTGATGGCGGCAGGGACTCCCGTCGTGCTCGCCGTGCACAGCGGGGCCGGGGTCTCCGGCTACGGCGCGAGTGACCGTGTGCCCGAGCAGATCGCGGCCATGGTCTACGTCGACTCGGGCCCGGCGACCGGTGCGCTCAACCCCGACTTCGACGCTGTCGAGATGCCACTGCCCTCGTGGGAGGAACTCGAGGAGGACGGGAACAGCCTCGACGGCCTGAGCGAGGAGCAGCTCGAGACCTTCCGGCAGCGCGCCGTGCCCGAACCCGGTGCCGCCGTTCGCGAAGGCCCTGACCTGACCAACGACCGCCGGCTCGACGTGCCGAGCACCGTCGTGTGCACCTCGATGACGTCCGACCAGATCAAAGCCGCGGTCGAGGAGGGCTACCGGTGGATCGCAGGTCTGGCCGACCTGCGCAACGTCACCTACGTCGAACTTCCGACAGGTCACTGGCCCATGTGGTCACGCCCGAAGGAACTGGCCGCCACGATCGGCGATATCGCACGAGGCGTGTCGGCGGGCTGACAGGTATACCGACCGGCCCGCGAGCTCGTCGGCCAACCCCGGCTTCGCAGGGTCGGTCCGTCAGGTTTTCGCCACGGCGCGGGCGTGGGAGTTGTGTCAGTCGTCGAGGACGGCGAGATCGACTTGGCCGAGGCGATCCGGCTCCGCGATCACATCAATTTCGGTGATCCTGCCATCGATGATCGTGAAGCCCAGTACCAGGAACAGCCGTCCGCGGGGGGCCATCACGAGTCCGACTGCTCCGTTCACCAGTGCCGGTTGGGTGAACCGAACCCGTTCCGAGGCGGCGAACGCGCCCCTGGCCACGGCGCGGGCACCGTGGATGACGACGGGTGCGGGAGTGGGGCCGACTGCCCGGTCAGCTCGGAGCACCACGTCTGGATCGAGCAGTGCGACCAGTGCGTCGAAGTCGCCGCCGCGGGATGCGGCCAGGAACGCGTCGACAACCCGACGCTGGCGGGTCAGATCGGCGTCGGGCACCGATGCGCCCCCTCTGACCCGGCGGCGGGCTCGGCTGGCGAGCTGTCTGGCCGCGGCCGAGGAACGCCCGACCATCGGGCCGATCTCGTCGAAGGGCACGGCGAACATGTCGTGCAGCACGAAGGCGAGCCGCTCGGGCGGCGTCAGCGTGTCGAGCACCACAAGCAGTGCCAGCCCGACCGAGTCGGCCAGCAACGCTTCCTGTTCGGGGTCGCCGCCGTCCTCGGGACCCGTGATCGGGTCCGGCACATGCGTGTCAATGGGCTCCTCGCGCCGCGACCCGCGCGTGCGCAGCATGTTCAGACACACCCGTGCCACCACCGTGGTCAACCACCCGGTGAGGTTCTCGACGCCGCTGGTGTCGGCGCGGTTGAGGCGCAGCCAGGCTTCCTGGACGGCGTCATCAGCCTCACTCACCGAGCCGAGCATCCGGTAGGCGACCGCTCGCAGGCGGGTCCGGTCTTCCTCGAAGCGCTCTGTCAACCATGCGCGCTCGTCCATCGGGTCACATTCCTCGTCGCGGGGTGTCACAGAAGTAGACCGCCGAAAACCCGCATATGTGACTGGGAGATGAACGCTCGGTCGGAACGAGTCTGGGGAAACCATGACGTCACCCATCCTGGTCACCGGCGGCACGATCGTGACCGGGCGCCGAGGTGCCGCTCGTGAACCGACCGGGCACGGTGTTGGTGAAGGCACCGTCCTCGGTCAGACCGCGCACGAACGACGAGTCAGCCAGGTGACGCCGCTAGTCGGGCAGCGCAACGGTATGGCGCAGGAAGGAGCACCACGGCATGAGCGCCACGAACGCCACCCCGGCCGGCCTCTGACCAGTTCCATCGCCGCCCGTCGCCGGTCAGCGGCGACAGGCAGGTGGTACATCGGCCCGAAACACAGCACCGCGTCGAACGACCCGTCGTCCCAACGGCTCAGGTCCCTGGCGTCGCTCTCAACGAGGGCCGTCACGTGAGAACCAGCCAGCCGCGCACGTGCGACAGCCAGCAGTTCAGGCCTCGTGGTGCCGGACGTTCATTGGGATCGGTGCCGTCCGCCGGCCGTCTGCGGCGGATGACGGTGGAACCGGGTCGCCCTGTTCAGCGCGCAGATGATCAGCGTGCCCGTCACACTGCCGGCCATGCATCCGGCCAGCACCGCGGGCAGGAGGATGTCGATCGGCACTCTGATCATGCCGGCGTCCAGCGCGGTTCGGCCATGCGTGCGGTGCGGAGCTCGGCGACGAGCAGGCGCAGGGTTGGGCACGGCCCGGACGGGCCACGCCACCACCACACCCACCTGTGGCGGGTGCGCTGGCACCGCAGGCACCGTCCCTGACCGTCGGGCCGGTGCATCACCGCCACCGACAGCACCAGCCGCGCCAGCACCTCCGGTGGCGCGTCAGCGAGTAGGGCGCCCAGATCCGGTTCGGCGGTCACCGGGGACACCCCGGCGGGTTGTTGTCGTCCCACCGGCCGGAGACCACACGGTCGGGTAGCGGACCCGGCCTGGGAGCGGGCTTCCCGTCATCCGGGAGTTCCTTCACACCGGCCGCGGTGGCCGCCGTGGCGTAGTCCTCGTCAGCGTGTTCGAACAGCTTCACGGTAGGTCCCCTCCGATGGTCACCGTCGAAACCGATCCGACGGCGGACCGTTAACCTCTGTGTCCGAGTGAACCGATGAAATCTGTAACAGACAAGCTTCGCGTTACAGTTTTCGCCGCTATCACCCGAACGTGTGACCGTTGTGGAGGTGCCATGCAGACCAGCCCGACCGTGCAGCGCCGGCGACTCGGCCTGCTGCTACAGCAGTTGCGTGGCACGCACGGGCTCTCCACCCGGGCGGCCGGCAGCGCGGTCGGGCGCAACGAGGCGTGGGTCTCGCGGGTCGAGTCGGCCAAAAGTGGAATCGACATCGCCAACCTGCGTGCGCTGCTCGACCTGTACGAGGTCGTCGACCCGGCGGCCAGGGCGGAGATGGAGGATCTGTCGCGCGGCGGTCGCCAGCGCGGTTGGTGGTCGCGATACCGGTCCGCCCTCAGCGACGAGTACGCCGCCTACATCGGGTTCGAAGCGTCGGCGTCGCGTCTGCTGATCTGGCAGACCCTCGTGGTGGACGGGTTGCTCCAGACCGAGGAGTACATGCGGTTACTTCACCGGTTCGGACCACCCGCCGATGCGCAGCGGGTCGAGCGGCTGGTGCAGGTCCGTCTCCAGCGACAGCAGCGACTCACCTCGGAGAGCCCACTGGAGTTGTCGGTGGTGCTCGACGAGGCCGTACTGCACCGGATCATCGGCGGCGACCGGTGCGTGCACGTCCGCCAACTCGACCGCCTGGTGGAGGTGGCGCTCACCGCGCCGACGGTGCGGCTCCAGGTGGTGCCCTTCGATGACGCGTTCAACCCTGGCCAGTTGCCGACATTCACGGTCCTACAGTTCCCCCGCGACCCCCCAATCGCCTATGTCGAGGGGGTCAACAGCGATGTATACGAGGAGGGCGCAGACGCCGAACGTCTTACCCAGATGCATGAAGAACTCCGAGCAGCCGCCCTGAGCACATCACGTTCGGTGGAGTTGATCCGTCGCGTCCGTGACCAGGTGGCCAGATAACCCAGAACCAGACAGCAGAGGGAGGTGCGGCGTGTCCGCACTCGATGAGCAGTGGCGGAAGGCCAAGGCCAGCAACAACAACGGCGCCTGCGTCGAGGTGAGGTTGGCCGACGCCCAGGTGCAGGTGCGGGACACCAAGGCGCTCGGGCAGGGCCCCATCCTGGGCTTCACGCCGGCTGAGTGGACGGCGTTCGTCGAGGGTGTCCAGGCGGGCGAGTTCGACCTGTAGGACCACGGTGAGGGGGGCGGTACCCACGCCGCCCCCTCCCCCTCCACCCTC
>DATCXL010000641.1:0-2849 GCA_036565825.1 Mycobacteriales bacterium | reverse complement strand
GGCCGCTGCCGCCGTGGTGTTGGTGATCATGCTGGTCAGCGGACACCAGATACACCGGCGACGGCACCCCGACGAACCCCCCGACATGGTCACCGCCGGGGTGTTGGTCATCGTCGGCCTGGTCCTCACCATCTCCCCGGTGGCATTCGTTCTGCGACCGATCTAGCTGTTGATTCAGGCCCTCGTTGGGGCGGAGTCCCGGCTCCGGGGTCCCGTGGTACGGGGCACGCGGGTGGCGTGGTCAGGATGGTCAGGGTGGTTCGTGCCCAACCGTCTGGCCGCCACCGCCGGTGGCGCGGTTGTGCTCTCCGAGGAAGTCCAGGACGAGCGGACCGGCGGTGGCACGGAACTCCTCAAAGTAGGCGTGCCGTGCTCCGGGGATCAGATGTAGCCGGGCGCCCGGGATCCGGTCCGCGATCCGGGCCGCGTTCGCGGTGGGGTTGAGCAGGTCGTCGTTGCCGTGCACCACCAGCGTGGGCGCGCAGATGCCAGGCAGTACGTCCCACGCGTCGTGCTGATTGCTGGCGACCAGGTGCCGGTGTTTGGCGTAGGCCGGCATGTCGGGGTCACCGAGCGTGTTGTGGGGACCGGGGTGGGTCACCAGCCAGGCCGGGGTGTACATCAGATCGAGCAGAGCCTGCCTGGCCGCGGGCCCGCGCTGGGCCAGCGACCTGCGCACATCGTTGCCACGTTCGATGCCGTGCCGGCCGCCAGGTGACGTGCAGCCGAGTACCAGGGCGCCAATCCGGTGCGGGTGGCGGACGGCGAGCCACTGGGCGACTCGTCCACCCATTGAGGTGGCGTAGACATGGGCTCGGTCGACGCCAAGATCGTCGAGTACCGCGATCACGTCCTGCGCGAACCCTTCGGTGCTGTAGGGCTCGTCGGGTTTGTCGCTCTCGCCGGTACCCCGGTAGTCGAGCGTGATGGTGCGGTAGGCGACATGGAAGTCGTCACGGACGTGATCCCACCAGTGGTGGTTGTTCGCCTGACCTGCCAGCAGAACGAGCGGGGCGCCGTCACCCTGGCACTGGTAGGCGATACGGATTCCGTCCACGCTCTGGGCGTACGGCACGAACGAGTGTCCCTTCGACGTGGGCTCCTGTGGCGAGTATCCCGGCGTCCGTGGTCAGCAGATGCCACACCCCTGCTGACCAGGCTGACCGGCCTGACCTGTTGGCCGCCGCCCAGTCCGCGGCCTGCGCCCGGCACCGTGGGATTCGGGTTGTGTGCTGGCCGTTCCACCTCCGCACCGTCAGCCGTGGCCCTGACATCACCACCTCGCCGGGGTCGGACACTCCCAACTCCACGTCCAATGGTTCACCTGGCACGGGTGCCGGATGCGGTGGCGGGGGTGACGATGCCGGTGGTGCCGTCGACGGTGACCATCTGGCCGGTGCGTAGCCGGCGGGTGGCATCGCCGGTGCCGACGACGGCGGGGATGCCGTACTCGCGGGCGACCAGAGAAGCGTGGGCGGCCAGGGTGCCGCCGTCGGTGATGACGGCGGCGGCGCGCGCGAACAGCGGGGTCCAGGCCGGTGCGGTGGCTCTGGCCAGCAGGATCTCCCCGGCGGTGAACTGGTCGAACTGGTCGGGGGTGTCGATGAGCCGGATGCGGCCGGTGGCACGGCCGGTGCTGGCCGGGTGTCCGACGATGGCTCCGTCGGGTATGGGTCGGCCGCCTCGGGCTTGGTGGACGGCGTGGGCGATCGGGTCGCCGATCAGCCGTGCCGGGGTTCCCAACGTCAGCGGTGGGCTCAGGCGCGCCTGCCGGTGCCACTGCGCGTGCCGTTCGTCGATCAGGCAGGTGTAGCTGGTGGTGTGGTGGTCGAGTTCGGCGCGGGTGAGGAAGAAGACGTCGGCCGGGTCAGGGATCTGGCCGCGGGCGTGGAGGTCCTCGCCCAGGCGGTGGGCGCAGCGGCGTAGGACCGGCCAGGCCAGGGTGAGGTCACGGGCCTGTTCCTCGCGGATCACCGCGTAGCGTTGGGCGACCTCGAGCAGCGCGTCGAAGCGGGTGGCGGTGCGCCTGGCCGTGGCCAACGCCTGCCGGCAGGCGATCTCGGCGGCCTGCCGGTCGGCGGCGAGCTGCCGGTGGCGCCGTGAACCCTGATCTGCTGGTTCGGCGGGGTCGGGGTGTTCGCCGGCGGTGGGGTGGTACCAGTCGACGCTGTGCACCGCGTGTGGTGGGGTGACCGGCTCTGCGCCGGGCAGGCCGCGCAGCAGCACCTGCGCGCCGTCGCGCACCGCGTCCACGGTGGCCAGGTGCTGGCGGCAGAACCGGGTCAGGCAGCCTTCGATCTTCCACGCCGAGCCGCCCACGATGGCCAGGAACCACAGGTACTGCCCGGCCGCGTGTCCCAGCTCGTCGACGAGCCGGCGCAGCCGGGGCGGGTCGGCGTGGTCAACCTCGGCTTCGGCGGTGGACACCATCCGCCGGTAGTCGGGTAGGTGGCCGTCACGCCAGCGGCGGTGCAGGGTCGACAACATCGCCCGGTCGGCGGCGACGGGGTTTCGACCCACCCGGACAAGGGCGTTGACCAGTACCGGCACGATGCGGCCACGGCTGTCCCGCAGCGCCCGGGCCAGCAGCCCGATCGACGGAATCGGTGTGGCGTTGTAGTACCAGCCGTTGACCGCCGCGTACCGGAACGGCACCACCGCGCCCACGGTGGCGCGCATCCCGGCCAGGTAACCATCCTCGATGGCCGGCAGCAGCCAGGTGGCAAACAACGGGGTCATCGGATCGGGGAGCCATTCGCCGAGCCGGAAGTTACGCGCCCACAACCCCGGCCCCGGTGGGGTCCAGTCGGCCGGCTCGGGCAGGGCGGTCATCGGCCGGGCCTGCAACA
>DATCXL010000620.1:0-3714 GCA_036565825.1 Mycobacteriales bacterium | reverse complement strand
AGTTGATCTCGCGCGCCAACGCGGGTGGACAGGTCATCTGGTTGCGGCGCGATGCGATCGGCAACGTGATCGAGCAACGCCACGGCCCGGCCAGCGTGAGCGGCCCGGACGATGCTGATGGCACTGATCGCACCGATGACGCGGTTACCAGGTTCGTCCGCGACCGGGCCGGCCGGGTGGTCCGGGCCACCGGTCCGGACGCCGACCTCACCCGCACCTACGACCCGGCGGGTCGGGTGCTCTCGGAGACCACCAACGGCCGCACGATCACCTTCGGCCACGATGCCCTCGGCCGCCGCACCGCCCGCCGCACCCCAACGGGCGTGGCAAGCGCCTGGGAGTACGGACCGGTGCACGACCTACCGGTTGCGCTGCACATCGGCGGGCAGGCCGTACGGTTCGGCTACGACGCCGCGGGCCGGGAGGTCGCCCGCAGGCTCGGCCCGGAACTGCTGTTCGTGCAGAACTGGGATGCCAACTCAAGGTTGAGCACGCTGACCCTCACCGCCGGCGGGCTGACCGATGCTCCTACCGCGCGGCCGACCCGCCTGCTGCACCGGCGGGCGTATGCCTACCGCACGGACGGCTACCCCACCGCCGTGGACGACCACCGGACCGGTCTTCACCACTACACCCTGGATGGCATCGGGCGAATCACCGCCGTCACCGCACCGCAGTGGTCCGAACGCTATGCCTACGACGCCCTGGACAACCTCGTCGAGGCGAACTGGCCCGCGCCGGCGGCGGGCGGTCCCGCCCATCCGACAGCGGGTGCACGCAGCTACACCGGCACCCTGATCCGCGGCGCCGGCCGGACCCGGTACGAGCACGACAGTGACGGCCGGCTGGTCGCCCGCACCGAGCGCACCCTGTCCGGAGCCACCCGAACCTGGCGGCACACCTGGAATGCCGAGGACCAGCTCACCGACCTGCACACCCCGGACGGGAAGCACTGGCGGTACCGGTACGACCCGTTCGGCCGCCGCATCGCCAAGGAGCAGCTCGACGTTGACGGGTCGGTTCTCGACCAGACCGTGTTCTGCTGGGACGGCGCCCAACTCGCCGAGCAGACCCGAACCACCCAGCCGAACGCCACCCAACCTCACGGCGGCCTGCCGCCTGGCGGGCAGACACCTGGTGGGCAGACCACGACATGGGAGTACCGGCCCGGCACCTTCCAGCCCCTCACCCAGACCGACACCACCGGCCTGCCCGGTACCGGCGCCACCGGCAGCCTCTCGCACGGTGACTACCCTGGCGGCCACCTCGACCAGGACGAGATCGACCGGCGCTTCTACGCGATCGTCACCGACCTCATCGGCGCCCCGACCGAGCTCATCACCCTGGACGGTGACCTCGCCTGGCAGCAGCGCCGCACCCTCTGGGGAACCGGATACGGAACTGTCGGCGTGGCCGACTGTCCGCTGCGGTTCCCCGGCCAGTACTTCGACCCGGAATCCGGCCTGCACCACAACTACGCCCGCCTCTACGATCCGGCGACCGCCGGGTACGCCTCGGCCGATCCACTGGGCCAGACCGGAGGGCCGAACCCGCACGGCTACGTACCCAACCCCACCGTCTGGCTCGACCCGCTCGGTCTCGCCAAGTGCAAGAAACGGGTCGCCTACCGGCAGTTGAACGCCGACGACCGGGTGAGATTCGACGCCGGACAGGGGCTGGTCCCCAAGGGCACCGCGGGTGACATCGCGGCGCACGTGAGGGGCGACCCCACCAAGCACATCTCGGCGTCGACGCGGAAGGAACAGACCGCGCGGTTCGCGTCCGGCAACGGCCTGGTGGAGATCGACGTCGACGCTGCCATCGGTGGCGGAGCAAAGTTCATCGACCACAACAACGTCATGCAGGCCGCGCGGCGGGCCCCCGACAGCACGAGGCTCACGCAGTTCGCCGAACGCGCCGGCGAGGTGCTCTTCGTCGACCAGATACCGTTCCACTCAATGAAACTCATCGGATAGACGGAGGTCGACCATGCCAGCACTCGGTGAGTACGCCGACGTCTACGACACCGCGATCGCGGTGCTGGAGCAGAAGGGGTTCACGATCTGGAAGGACGAGGCCGCCGACATGTTCTGCGCCCAGCGGGACGGTTGGGACTTCATGGGCGACAGCCCCATCTCACTTCTCGGCCTGGTCGCCATCTACGAGCACAAGAACCCGACGTCCTACGTCGAGTACTGGTGGAGAACAGCGCCCACGCGAGCCTCCGGCTCGATCCCCACCACGCCGCCAGAGTACGAACCGGTGTGGCAGAAACACTAGCTGGGTAATGCCCTGCGGAGTCCTACCGTGGCCAGACCACCGGGTAGGTAAACCGGCATCGAGCCGACGTGACGGCGTAACCCGCGCCGCCGGTACACCGCGCGTGGCGCACCATTGGCTGGTCGCCCCTGCCCGGCCCGCATCCGCTCGCCGGAATCCTCCAACACCTCCACCCACATCCCGGTAGGCCAGCGGCAGCCCCGGGGTCGATGCCCTCGTGCCGGACGGCTCCGGCCCGGCGGACACCACCGAAGCCACCCGTTGGGCGGCACGACGCCCGAACGACCCTTCGCTCGGAATCACATCATGACCTCGAAACGGCCGTGGCCCGTCCAGCGTCACCGCCGTGGCCGACCGGGTTGAGGCGATCCCTTGAGGCGATCCCTCAAAAAGCGGCCCGGGTATTCGCCCGAGGCTCTCGCGGGCCGCGGAACGGCAGCGTCCGGCTGAGTACGAGGTTGGTGGTCGTGCTCCCGAACTGGGCCAGCGCGTCGACAATCTCCTCCAGGTGGGTCATCGACATGGTCGCCACCTTCATGACATAGCAGTCGTCCCCGGTGGTACGCAGGCACTCCAGGATCTCCGAGCGCTCCTCAAGCAGCCGGCGCAACGGCTCGTGCCTGGTCCCTGGCCCCGGGTACTTCAGCCGAACCACCGCCAGCACTGGGTACCCGGTCCGCTCCAGATCCATCACCGCCCGGTACCCCGTGATCACCCCGGCCGCCTCCAGCCGCCGCACCCGCTCCGTCGTCGCCGACGTGCTCAGGTTCACCCGCCGTGCCAGCTCCGTGAACGCGATCCGGCCATCCCGCTGGACTTCACCCAGGATCGCCCAGTCCGTCGCGTCAAGACTCTCGGTCATCCGGCCATGTTACCGGTAGATCCACGGCCAAACCTCGTCCGAACAGGCAGGAATCCCTTCTGGCGGCCCTTGTCACCTGGCTAGGCTCGGCTTTGTGAAGATCGGAGTCAACATCCTCAATTTCGGCCCCGGCACCGACCCGGGAGTCCTGCGGAACTGGGCCCAGATCGTGGAGGGCCTGGGCTTCGAGCTGCTGATGCTCTCGGACCACGTCGCCATCACGCCCGACGTCGCCGAGCGCTATCCGGCACCCTTCTACGAGCCCTTCACCACCCTGTCCTGGCTGGCCGGTCTCACCACCCGGGTCCGGCTCGGCACGACGGTCCTCATCGCTCCCTACCGGCACCCGTTGCTCACCGCCCGGATGGCGGCCAACCTGGATGAGCTGAGTGGCGGCCGGCTGGTCCTCGGCGTCGGGGTGGGCTGGGCACGGCAGGAGTTCGCCGCCCTCGGGATCCCGTTCGAACAGCGTGGACGACTGACCGACGACCACCTGCGGGACATTCGGTCGGCCTGGGCGGACACCGCCTCCTGTCGAGACCGGAAGATCCCGGTGTGGGTCGGCGGCAACA
>DATCXL010000614.1:0-2135 GCA_036565825.1 Mycobacteriales bacterium | reverse complement strand
GGTTGCCGCGGCCCTGGTGCAGCGGGCGGTTGGTGACCAGTTGACCTGCGTCTACGTCGACCACGGCCTGATGCGTCAGGGCGAGACCGAGCAGGTGGAACAGGACTACGTCGACGCCACCGGAGTGCGGCTGCACGTGGTGGACGCCGCCGACCGGTTCCTGGCCGCGCTGGCCGGGGTCACCGACCCCGAACAGAAGCGCAAGATCATCGGACGGGAGTTCATCCGCGTCTTCGAACAGGCCGCCCGCGACGTGGTCGGCGATGCGGCGAACATGGGCGAGGAGGTCGAGTTCCTGGTCCAGGGCACGCTGTACCCGGACGTGGTGGAGTCCGGCGGCGGTGCTGGCGCGGCCAACATCAAGTCCCATCACAACGTCGGTGGCCTGCCCGACGACCTGCGGTTCGACCTGGTCGAACCGCTGCGCACCCTGTTCAAGGACGAGGTGCGCCGGGTCGGTGAGCAGCTTGGACTGCCCGCCAGGATCGTCTGGCGCCAGCCGTTCCCCGGTCCGGGTCTGGCCATCCGCATCATCGGGGAGGTCACCCCCGAACGGCTGGCCGTGCTGCGCGCGGCCGACGCGGTCGTGCGTGCGGAACTGACCGACGCGGGCCTGGACCGTGACATCTGGCAGTGCCCGGTGGTGCTGCTGGCCGACGTTCGTTCGGTCGGTGTGCAGGGCGACGGCAGAAGCTACGGCCACCCGGTCGTGCTCCGACCGGTGTCCAGCGAGGATGCCATGACCGCGGACTGGTCACGACTGCCCTACGAGGTGCTCGCCCGCATCTCCACCCGGATCACCAACGAGGTGCGTGAGGTGAACCGGGTGGTGCTGGACATCACCTCCAAGCCGCCCGGCACCATCGAGTGGGAGTGACCGCACCGCCCAGGTTGGGGTCCCCGAGGTGTGCGGGCCTGAGGGACCTGAGGGTCTGAGGGGGGTGTGGGGTGGAGCGGAGCTTCCCCCCACAGGAGGCAGCACAGCATGCCTACCCGTACATCGTGAGCTCCGGAGCCGGGCTCCGCCGCGGCGAGGGGTTGAGACCGGGAGGCCTACCGGCCGGTCAGCCGGTATACGCGGCGCAGCTGGGGTCGGAGTCGAACGCGGTACGCACGTCCAGTGGTGGCTCCAGACCGCGGCCGGACAGCGCGCCGAACATTGGCTGCGACCGCGAGTCGATGGAGGCGACCTGGGCCTGCGCCTGTTTCGCGAAGATCGCCTTGGTGGACGTGTCCAACGCCTCGGCCTGTTCCGCGTCACCGTGGAAGGACAGGGCGGTGGTGGCCACGGCCTGCCGCAGCGACTCGGCGTACCTGGCCCCACCGACCACGTTGGGTGGCCCGATCTTGGCGAGTGACACCGAGAGCCTGGCGGTGCGCTCCTCGGCGTCCTGGTAGAACGCCACCATCCTGTCGCGCATCTTCTGCGGCGGGTCTTTGCCGTCGATGGTGGCCACCAGTTGTTCCCTGGCGCTGGCCATCTGGCCCTGCCACTGGCCCACGGTGGTGCAGACGCGTTGTGCGTACACGTCCGGCTGGACCGGTGAGACCCGCAGGGCGAACCACCACACGCCCGCGCCCACCAGCGCCAGAACCAGCACCGCGGAGACCAGCACGGTGAACTGTCGGCGGCGCCGACCGGGCGCCGGTGGGGGACGGCGCCGTGCGGAGGTGATCGCCGGTCGAGCCGGCCGCGACGTGGGCTCCTGCAACCGGATCTGGGTTGGGGTCCGCTCGGCCGGCACCGAGGGGGCACGTAGTTCCAGTTCCTTGCCCGGCACGGCGGACCTCGGTGCCGGGTCGAATGGTTGGTCGGAGCGCCGGTCGGGAAGCTGTCGGCCAGGTGGCCGTCGGTCAGGCGGCTGCCGGTCGAGAGGCCGTTGGACGGGATACCTGGTGTCGGAGATCTCCCCGGCCCGGAAGGTCCCGGCAGGCGGGCGCGATTCGTGCCGGACCGGTGGCTCGAAGGCCCGGTCGACATGGTCGGGGCGGGACGGCGGCTCCGGATGGGGCCCGTCCCGGTACCACCCGTCCGCACCCGCTGGTGGGAGCCGGCCCGGTCCGCGGCCGGGATACCGGTCCGGTTCGCGCCGTGGCTCGGGCCGCTCCTGGTGGGACCACCTGTTCGCCGGGGC
>DATCXL010000575.1:0-3318 GCA_036565825.1 Mycobacteriales bacterium | reverse complement strand
CGAGCCGCTGACCATCCGGTCAAACGTCGGTGACTGTGACATCGTGACGCTGACCAGTGAGTTGGATCCCGCGGAGCAGACCAAGGTCAACATGCACACGCACTTCGTGCAGTTCGACCCGCAGGCCTCCGACGGTGTCATCACCGGGGCGTCCTACGAACAGTCGGTCGGCAACAATGCGGGTGTCGGCAACACGACCCTGGCCGCCGACGTGCCGGCCGGTACGACCACCCTTCCGGTGGCCGGCACCGACTTCCTGCGCACCCACAACAACATCTACATCGCTGTAGGTGAGGGTCGGACCGACATCGAGATCCACCGGGTCACGGCGTTCGACGCGACCGCGAACACGGTCACCATCGACAAGCCGCTGACCAACGCGCACACCGCCGGTGAGCCGACGGGCACCGAGTTCGTGGAGTACCGCTGGTACGACGACATGGACTCGGGCACCGTGTTCTGGCACGACCACGTGGACGGCATCACCTCGTGGTCACACGGTCTGTTCGGTGCGCACATCATCGAACCGGCCGGCTCGGTCTACCTTGACCCGTCCGACCACACCAAGCAGATCCGCAGCGGCACCCAGGCCGACATCGTGAACAGCGGTTCGGCCGGTTTCGGTGAGCAGGGCAGCTTCCGTGAGTTCATGATGTTCCTGAGTAACGGAAGACGTGGCCGGCCGGAACTGAACGGACCGCCGCCCGGCACGGTCGAGCAGTCGCTGATACCGCTCAACTTCGGCTCGGAGTGCGAAGAGGGCAACATCAACATGCGGGCCGAACCGATCGGCGAGCGGGTTCCGAAGGCGAACACCGTCGATGACCGGTTCTCGCCCACCGGAACCGCGTGGGGCGGCGCGGTCTGTCGTAACGACTACGTCGATCCGGTAACGGGCGAGCTGAAGTCGACGCCGCAGACCGTCAACACCACCGACCCGTACGTGTTCAGCTCGGTCAAGTACGGCGACCCGAAGACGCCGCTGCTACGCGCGTACGCCGGTGACCCGGTCGTGATCCGCACGATCGGCACCAACGACCGCGTGGAGGCCCTGAAGATCCAGGGCCACCGGTTCCGTCGGGAGAGGTTCAACGGCGACGGTGAACTCGAGGACGCCGGCACCACCGGCATCTCCGAGCGGTTCGACTACGTCCTGGACGGCGGCGCCGGCGGGCCGAAGCACATGCCCGGGGACTACCTCTACTACAGCACGCGCAACTTCGCCATGGAGAGTGGAGCCTGGGGCATCTTCCGGGTCTACGACAAGCGTCAGTCCACCCTGGAACCGCTGCCCGACCGGACGGCGCCACCGTCCGGGCAGGGTTTCCCGCGGCAGACCTTCACCGGTGGGAACCCGGCCCCGCCAGGGCCCGGCGACAACACGGCGAGCCCCTGCCCGTCGGGGGCACCGGTCCGGTCGTACGACGTGTCGATCTTCAACATGACGCAGCAGTCGGCACCGGCCAACGCGGTCGGCCCGCTACCCGCCGACGACACCGGTGGTGTCATCTACGCGTTGACCTCCGACGTGGCGGGCATCAAGGCCGGCACAAAACCGCTGGAACCGCTGGTATTGCGCGCCGATATCGGGGACTGTGTGAAGGTGACGCTGCACAACGAGATCACCCCCGGCTCGACCTACGGCGGAACCCGGGCCGGATTCGACCTGGCCAAACTGCTGTCCAACCCGCAGACGTCGGGCGGGGCGGCGGTCGGGTTCAACCCGGACACCACGGTGCCCATCGGCGGTCAGGACACCTACACCTACTACGCGGACCGGCAGCTTGGTACCTCGATCTTCGAGAACCTCGGCAGCGAGGTTTCCATGATGCACGGTGCGTACGGTGAGCTGATCACCGAGCCCAAGGGTTCGTTCTGGCTGAACAACGAGACGGGTGCGTTCCTGGGCGCCAACGCGACCAGCACCGCTGCCGCGGTCATCGTCCCGTTCGGCAAGAGCTTCCGGGACTTCGCCGTGATGATGACCACGTCCGACCAGCACATCGGTCGGAGCATCATCGAGTACTGGGACACGGTGGCCGGCACCAGTGAGTTCAGCACCGTTCCGATCGCCGAGGAGAACGACGACGACGACGGTAATCCGGTGACGGACAACTTCCACACCGTGGTTCCCGGTACGGTCCGGGGCCAGCAACCGGGCTTCAACGTGCTGAACTATCACAGCGCGCCGATGCCCGAGCGTATCGGTTCCGCGATCAGTGCCACTCCGGGTGACGGCAGCCGTGACTACGGTGGTGCCTACAACAACGCGCACGGAACGCCGGAGACCCCGCTGTTCCGTTCGTACCCGGGTGACCCGGTGGTGTTCCGCGTCGCCATCGGCGCCAGCGAGGAGTTCCACACGTTCGTCATCGGCGGGCATGAGTTCCCGTGGGAGCCGTACATGTGGGATGACGCCTCCGACCACCGGTCGGAGTTGCTGACGGCCAGGGCGATGACCACCGCGGAGACCATGGACGCCGAACTGGTGGGCGGTGCCGGCGGCACCACGCACTCGGTCGGAGACTTCATGTTCGGCGACGGACGCGAGGCGTTCAACCACGCCGGGATCTGGGGCACCTTCCGGGTCCTGCCGCCTCCGGGCTCGAAGAACAGCACCTCCTCCTCGTCCGGTGATTCCAGCACGGGGCCGGTGGCGCTGAACTGATGTCACCCTGACTGGGAGGCCCCTGGGGAACGGGCGGAGCCTCGGGGGCCTCCCACCCGGACCGAGCCGGCCCGTGGAGCGCCCGCCCGCGCTCCACGGGCCACAGGCGGTGACACCCAGAATGGCCCGCACCCGCATCTCACCCGTCCTTGTCCTTCTGACGGCCTTATGTGGCTGGTTCGTGGCGTTCGCGCCTGCGGCCTACGCCCACGCCGAACTGGAGGCGACCACCCCGAACAACGGCCAGCACCTGGCCACCGCGCCGCAGCAGGTCACGATGAGGTTCAGCGAACGGGTGAACCTCATTCGTAACGGCGTCCAGGTACTCGACCGCGACGGGCAGCGGCGAAACAAATCCGAGCCAAGAACCGACGGCGGTACCGTGGTGATCCCGTTGGACTCGGGCATCACCGACGGCGTCTACACGGTCAACTGGCGGGTGGTCTCGGCCGACTCGCACCCGATCAACGGCGCGTTCGTGTTCAGTGTCGGCACCGCCACGGCGGCCGCACTGACCGGACCGGCGGAGAACTCGGGTGTGACCGGTCCGGTGGCCGTCGCGTTCTGGCTGTTCCGCTGGGCCGCCTACGCGGGCCTGGCCCTGTTGGTCGGCGGTGCGTTCTTCCGGGTGGTGTGTTGGCCGGCCGGCC
>DATCXL010000441.1:0-2654 GCA_036565825.1 Mycobacteriales bacterium | reverse complement strand
TGCCCCCTGTCCGGTGAGGACGGCCATGGCGCCGATGGCGATGGCGAGGGTGACCGCGATCAGGCAGGCCAGGGCCCGCTGGTCCCACGTCCACGGGTCACGCTCAGGCATCGGGCGCCTCGACCGCGTTCTGGTTCCGGTCGGGACGGACCGGCATCACCAGGCCGGTGAACCGCTCGCCGATCCGCACGAACGTCGGCTTGGTCTCCCCGCCGAACTGCCTCTGGAACTGGCCGTGCGGGCGGACCTTGTCGAACGCGGCGAGGTGCCGGGGGTTGTACATGATCTGGCCGACCGGTTCGCCCATCGCCTCGGCGGTGTCGATGAAGGCGCGCACGTCCGGGTAGCGCTCGTCCGGTTCGCTGAGGAACTCCATCGTTATGGCCGTGTGGCCGGACTCCGGCTTGCGGTCGAGGGTCAGAGTCTTGAAACCGGCGGTCACGAGGACGGGCACGCCGCCGGCCTTGGCGGGCAGCTTGTAGACCTTGACGATCTCCTTCGCGTCGAGCAGGGAGATCTGCTTGGACCACGTCCTGTCGGCCGATTCCCCCCACTCGGTGAACAGGTCGTCCTCGGCGGGTTCCTCGCCGTCGACCGGGGCGTCGTCGGGGTTCCACCGTGACCAGCCGACGGTGTACCGGTCGGTGGCCATGGTGTGCAGGGTTTCGCCGTCCCATTCGATCAGCACGCGGCCGAGGGTGTAGTCGTCTGGGATCGCGGAGGCGAACGGGATCACGTCGGCGAGTGCGCCGACCAGCTCGCGCGTGGGGATGGTGAGGGTCACGGGGTGGTGTCTCCGATCGGGTAGAGGTAGATGACCGCGCCCCGCACGTCGAGCGCGTCAGGGTGCTGGCCCGGGTAGCACTTGCGGATGTGCAGGTCGATGACCTGGGAGTCGTCACGCATCACCCCGGCGTCGGCCAGGGCGTCGAGCAGGTTCCGGGCGTGCTTGTCGATGTCCCCGGAGGAACGGGTGATCGGCCAGGTCTCACGGCGTTTCGGCGCGGACTGTGGTTTGAGGACGGTGATGGTCGCTTCGACGGCCAGCGGGCAGACCAGCGGCTCGGTGAGGCCGGCGTCCTCGGCTGCGGTCACTGCGGCGTCTTTGACCGCGAGGCGCCATGCCGGCGACCCCTTGACCTCTTCCTTCATGCGGCCGTGGCCGATGTGCCGCAGGCTGCCCTTGGGTTTGGGTTGGCCTCGGACGATGATGACCAGACCGGGTCGGGCGGTGGTTCCCGTGTCGATCGTGTCGAACAGCCCGTGCTGCGTCTGGGTCACCTCGTCACCGCCCGGCGTGCCCTGGCGCGGCGGTGGGTGCGGCGGGTGACGGTCGCCCCGGCGAGCCATCCGGTGAGGATGAGTGCGGCGGCGGTGAGGATGCGGGCGGTCACGGCGCGCACTCCTCGCACACCCACACGCCGTCGACCAGGGCGATCGGGTCGCCCGGCCAGATCCAGTTCTCGCAGACCGGGCACCGCGAGTTGAACTGTGCCTGCGCGGTCGCCTCGACCACGTCGGCGGCCGGTTGCGGCGGGTCGGGTCGGCAGTGGGCGCACTGGTCGACGAGCAGGTCGGTCCAGTCGCAACGCTCGCCGGTCACGGCGCCACCGGCTTCCCGCCACGGGAGACCAGGGTCAGCGGGCCGTAGTAGTTGACCAGATCGTCCGTGGCGAATTCGGCGTTAGGGCTTTCCCACATCAGGGTGTGGTCTTCGTACTGCCAGGCGACGCCGTCACGGTCGATCACGACGTCCCGGTGTCGCGGCGGCATCCACGACGGGCCCAGCACTTCGGCGATCAGACCCGTGGACACCAGCACGCGCTCCGGTTCGGCGTCGGTCGCCCGCACCGACACCCACACGTCATCGACGGGCACGTACTCCCGGCCCTGGTCGGCCACCGTGGCCCGGATCAGCACCACGTCACCGGGCACGGGCTTACGGGCGGTCATCGGTCGAGTCCGGTCAGCCGTCGGCCCTCAGCCCGCCACTGCGCCTCGCGACGACGGTCAGCCAGCAGGCCGGCCCACATGTCGGTGTCCCGGTCGGACTCCCGCTCCGGGGCCGGTTCGGCCGGCGGAAGTTCGGCGAGGAACCGGTTCGCGCGCCGTGCCGGCCCAGCCGCCCACAACGCCACCAGGGCCAGCAGGGCGACCACCCACGCCAGGGCGGTCACTGGGCACTCTCCCGGGCCACCGCGGCCGCGTGCTCGGCTAGGTCCTCCGGGGTCAGGTCACCCGACGCGGGCGCGGTGGTCGTGACCGTCCTGGGCGGACCGGTGATCTCCTCGGCGGTCACCGTCGGCGCCGGGAACTCGTCCTCCCGGGTCACCTCGCCACGCTGCAACGAGCGGTAGATCACGCTGAGCTGGCCAAGGTCGTGGTCAGTCCACTTCGCAGTGGGCCGGCCGAGCTTCCGGGTGATGTCGTCCTCGGTGATGCCCATGTTTCCGAACATTCCCAGCGCGTCAGCCACCCGCTGCGTCAGCGGTTTACCCCCGCCGTCCTTGAGGGTCTGGGCGCACAGGTCCTTGGCTTCCTCGACGAACCAGGGGGGCAACACCGCGAAGATGCATTCGCGGACGCGACGGGCCCCGTTGTTCGAGTTGTTCTCGTAGATGTCGCGCATGTCGGTCAGCCGCTCGGGGCCGTTC
>DATCXL010000550.1:0-3050 GCA_036565825.1 Mycobacteriales bacterium | reverse complement strand
GGCCCGTTGGCTCGTCGGCGCTGCGATCCGTAGCCAGTCGGGCCGGCCCGTATCCCGCCGCCGGTAGGGGCTTCTGTCCCAGGAGCTCCTGACCACGATGGCGTTCGCTCAGGGAGCCGTTCCAGGCAGATGGATCGCAGGGCGGCCGACGGGTTCGTGCGGTAGGCACGGGCGACGACGACAACGCCGCGAGCCGCGGCCGGGCCAGGCGGGCAGGACCGCCACCCACACCCTCACAGAGCTCTACGTCCTTCGTTCTGGGTCGTTGGTGGAGGAGGACAGGTGGAGCAGTGGGGTTCCGGCTCGCGGGCGACCGGTCGGCGGTGGAGGATCGGCGGCGTGATCAGCGAGATGTTCGCGGCAGGGTCGGATTCCGAGGCCACCGGCCACCTCGACCGGGGGCCGTTCGTGGATGGCCTCGCCGAGGCGGTTGCGGTCGGTGAGTTGACCTCGCTGGAGTTCGACACATTGCAGTCGGTTCTCACCGGCGCGTCGTTTCGGGACGTGCTGGAATCGGGCGAGGGTGGGCTGGTCGAGGCCCGCAGTGACACCGGCCCCTGGGTGAGCCGGGTGCGTCCCCGGCTCACCCAGGCGATGGCTGAGGTGAACGGAGCGCACATTGACCAGATCGCCCGACGCTGGGCCGCGCGAGACGAGGTCGAGGACATCTCCGCCGAAACGCTCGCGGTGATACTCAGGCCACTTTCCGAACTCGCCCGCACCGTCAACGAGCGTGGCCTGCACCTGTACCTCTGGAACAGCCTGTGACCATGCCGGCAACCCCTCAGCGAGGGTCCCAGGGCGAGGGTGGTGGGTGCGGATACGACGTTGGCCCGAAGTTCGGCGGTCGCGAGTGGCGCGGCGGGTGCGGGCCGGTCTCCTTCAGCACCAGGCCGACGAGCACGCCGAGCGTGAACCCGACGACGTGTGCCAGGTAGGCGACCGCGCCGCCTCCGGAAACCGCGTACCCCGACGAGTAGAGCCCCTGGATCACGAACCACAGTCCCAGCACGATCCATGCGGACATTCGCAGCGGGATGAACAACAGGAACGGAACCAGGCTCCAGACCCTGGCCCGCGGGTAGAGCACGATGTAGGCGCCCAGCACGCCAGCGACCGCGCCGGACGCACCGATCAGCGCCTGTACGGATGTGGGAGTGGCCAGGGCGAACCCGTAGGCCGCCACGTATCCGCAGAGCAGGTAGAACCCGAGGAAGCGGAACCTGCCCAGCCGGTCCTCGACGTTGTTGCCGAAAACCCACAGGAACAGCATATTGCCGATCAGGTGTAGCCAACCTCCGTGCAGGAACATGGCGAACAGGACGGACAGGATCGGGTCCTTGCGGTAGGTCGGCGGGCCCACCACGCATCCGGGCCCGCTCGGTCCCTGCCCAACATTCCCGTTCGGTACCACGGCCAGTTGCCGGTTGTGCAGCATCTCCCGGGGGATGGCGCCGTACTGGTGGTAGAACGCCTCCTGTTGGCAGGTCTGGACCAGGGTGTCGCCGTGTGCCACAAAGGTGCGTGAGGTGGGGGTGAGTAGGAAGATGATGACGTTGGCCGCTATCAGGGCGTAGGTCACCCAGGGCGTCCTGCGCACGGGATTGACGTCATAGACCGGAATGACCACGCCGCTAGACCTGCCCCACCGATCGTGTCAGCACTGGTTCGCCGATTCCGCTGATCCGTTTCCGTCGATCCGTTGGTCCGTTGATCCGTCGGTTTCTGCTGGTCTGTCGATTCTGCCTAATGGAGCGCGCACGTGCCAACGGCTGCTCCGCCCGACCACCGACATGTACCTACCTGCTTACCCTTTCTCGCCAGGTCACATCCGTCCAGCGCAGTGCGCGGGTGACGTCCGACAGTGCCACGATGCCCGACAGACTTCCCTGCTCGAAGACCAGCGCGCGCCCCTCCGCGCATCCGCCCAGCCGGGGCAGTAGGTCGGCCACCGGCTCGTTGGGGGACGTGGTGGGTACATCGGCCAGTGGGCAGGCGGCCTCACCCACCAGCACCCTGGCCCGGTCGTCCGGCGGTATATCGGTGATCCGCCCGTGGGTGACCAGGCCGATCACGTCGCCGGACGGGTCCAGCACCGGGTACGCCGAGTGCCGGTGTGCCAGCGTGTAGTTGGTGAGGAAGTCGTGAACGGTCATCGCGGCCTGCACGGTCATGGGTTCCGATGTCATGATGCGCGACACCGGTAGCCCGGCGAGTGCCAGCCGTACCGCCGCCTGCTGCCCCTCCGCGCTGGCTGCGCCGATCAGGAACCAGCCGATCAGGGCCAGCCACAGTCCGCCGGGAAGCTGTCCGGTGAGGAAGAACAGCAGGCCGGCGATGATGAGGAACCAACCGAAGGCCCGACCCGCCTGTGCGGCTCTGATGGTGGCCTTGAGTCGGTCACCGGTGCGCCACCACACGACGGCGCGCAACAGTCGGCCGCCGTCCAGTGGCGCCGCCGGCACCACGTTGAAGACGGCCAGCACGATGTTGATGCCGGACAGCCAACCCAACACGGCGATGGCCAGCCCATGCACTCCGGAAACCCGCATCAGTACGGCCAGCATGCCGAACCCCACGCCCAGCAGCAGGCTGACAAGAGGCCCCACTCCTGCGATGCGTAGTTCCGCGCCCGGACTGGGCGCCTCTCCGGAGAGTCGGGCCACCCCACCGAACAGCCACAGCGTGATCCCCTCCACGGTGAGCCCGTTGCGTCGGGCCACCACGGCGTGCGCGAGCTCGTGCGCGAGCAGAGAGCCAACGAAGACCAGGGCGGCGACCAGCCCGGCCAGTAGGTAGGCCCCACCCACGTATCCGGGGTACAGGCTGGGGAACTGCACCCCGGCCAGCCCGTAGACGATCAGGCCGAAGATCACCAGAACGCTCCAGTTCACTCCTACCCGAACGCCCGCGATCCGGCCCAAGCTGAACGACTCGTTCATCACGGTCCCTCCTGGCCAGCGGGTGCCGGTGGAAGGTCGATACCCACTTCGGGCGGGGGGTAAGCCCGCTATGTTTCCCCAAGCCCGATTTCCGACTGGCGCACTTTG
>DATCXL010000538.1:0-6043 GCA_036565825.1 Mycobacteriales bacterium | reverse complement strand
CTGGCCAGCGACGCGGTGCGCAGCAGCGCGGCGGCCACCTCGTCGTCGGTCCGACCCGGATGGTGTTCGAGCAGGGTGGCCCGATTCCTGATCGGTAACGTCGGGGCCGTGTCGGTGACCACCTCGGTCAACCACTGCCCGGCTGTGACCGCGCGCACACCGGCCGCCCGAGCGCCCGTGCCCAGGGCGGCAGCCAACGCGACGAGTCGGCGTCGCCGTTCGGCACCGCCGACCTGGTTGTCGGCGGCCCGGGCGACCAACTCGCCGAGGTCACCGGACCGGGGGGTGAACTCCGAGTCGTCCTCGGAGTGCCCCCGGTCCTGTGGTGGCCGCACGGTCAGGCGGCACAGTCCCGACAGACGGGCTGGCCGTTGCGTTCGCCGGCCAACCGGCTGCGGTGGTGGACCAGAAAGCAACTGGAGCAGGTGAACTCGTCAGCCTGCTTGGGCAGCACCTTGACGGTGAGCTCCTCACCGGACAGGTCCGCGCCCGGTAGTTCCAGGGACTCGTTGAAATCGGCCTCGTCGACGTCCACCGAACCGGACTGGGCGTCGACTCGACGGGCCTTCAACTCCTCCAGGGAGTCCTCGCCGATCTCGTCGGCCTCGCTCCGCCGTGGGGCGTCGTAGTCGGTAGCCATGGATGTCGTCACTCCTGACGTGCGTGCGGGTGGCGCGTGAGTAACGCGCCAACGCCTCGATCTGTGCCCGGTCCGCGCAACCAATTTTCTGGACGCTAAATCGTTCGGTCGTGCGGGCGCGGAAGGTTACCGTGCCGGCTGAAGGCGATCCCAGGCGCCACCCGGATGGTGGCTCCCAGATGTGACGGAGGTGACGGCATGCCCACGGTCGATCTCGCCCGGATCACGGTGCGCCCCGCGGTGGGGCCACCGTGCACCCGCCCCGTCCACCCGTTCCTCCCGCTTCCAGGAGCCCGAAGTGCCTTCATCAACCCAGGACAACACAGACCCCCTCCCTGACGATTCCCAGGACCTCCGCGTCGGTGACCGCCTGGTCGCCCTGGGCTGGGACAAGCACTGGTCGAACCTGTGCACGGGCATGGTGCACCCCCCTGAACTGGCGCCACGTCCCGGCCGGGTAGCGCGAGTGGATCGCGGGCGTGTTCATGTTCTCACTCAGAGTCACGATACCCACGCTCACCTGCACGGTACGCACACCCTGTCCGGTTCAACCGAACCCGTCACCGGGGTACTGCTTGACGAGCAGGGTCACCTCAGCGCCGTCCTACCCCGACGCACCGCGCTCACACGTGGTGCGGGTCGTAGGGACGCCCGGGCCCAGGTGCTGGCCGCCAACGTCGATGTCGTGCTGGTGGTGATGTCACTCGTTTCACCGCCGAACCGGCCCCGGCTCGACCGGATGCTCACCGTGGCCTGGGACAGCGGCGCACAACCGGTGGTGGTGCTGTCCAAGGCCGACCTGTGCACCACCGCCGAGTCCGAACGGGACGAGGTGGCCGACTCCGCACCGGGAGTGCCGGTGCACCTGGTCAGTGCCCTCGACGGTCGCGGCATGGACGAACTCGCCGGCCACCTCACCCCGGGGCGCACCATGGTGCTGCTCGGTGCCTCCGGGGTTGGCAAGTCCAGCCTGGTCAACGCGCTGGCCGGCACCGACCTGCTGCCGGTTGCCGCCATCCGGGCGGACGGCAGGGGGCGACACACCACGACGGCCCGCGAGCTGGCAGTACTGCCCGGGCTCGGCGTACTCATCGACACTCCGGGCATCCGGGGTGTGCAACCGTGGGACTCCGCCGACGGACTCGAACACACCTTCGCCGACGTCGAGGAACTGGCCACCCGGTGCCGGTTCGTTGACTGTGGACACGCGGGCGAACCCGGCTGCGCGGTAACCGAGGCGATCGCCGACGGCCGGCTTGCCGAAGCCCGGTTGGCCAGCTACGTCAAGCTGCGACGGGAGGCCGCCTGGTTGCGGTCCCGCTACGACGCCCGGCAGCGAGCCGAGCAACGGCGCGCACGGCGCGTCCGCGCACAAGCCATACACGGCCGCGAACACCGGTAACGTCCTGGTTTGTGAGTACGTCTCGTGGAGCCGAACCCTCGATCGTTGGTCCCTACCTCGCGCGGGTGCTGGGCGAACCGGCCTGGCGTGACTGCACGGTGGACCTGATCACGGGCGGTCGGTCCAACCTCACCTACACCGTCGGTTGCGCGGCCGGCACCGTGGTGCTGCGCCGGCCGCCGCTGTCCGCGGTGCGCCCGACGGCACACGACATGGGCCGGGAGTACCGGGTGCTCTCCGCGCTGGC
Source organism: Mycobacteriales bacterium (assembly GCA_036565825.1). Lineage (GTDB taxonomy): Bacteria > Actinomycetota > Actinomycetes > Mycobacteriales > DASULA01 > DASULA01. The sequence continues at coordinate 3,754 of DATCXL010000538.1, read as the reverse complement.
CGGCTCGACCGTGCCGGTGCCCGGACCGCTGCACCTGTGTACGGACCCGGCGGTGCTCGGCGCCCCGTTCTACGTGATGGAACGGGTCGACGGGGTGGTCGTCCGACCCGGCCTCCCCGCGGACTACGCGCGGTTGCCGGAGCAGCGGGCCGCCATGGCCGAGGTCCTGGTGGGCACCCTCGCCGACCTACACGCGATCGATCCGGCGGCGGTGGGGCTGACCAACTTCGGTCGCCCCGACGGCTACCTGGCCCGGCAGGTGCGTCGCTGGGTCACCCAGTGGGAGGGCTGGCGCGACCAGGACCGTCCGGATCTGGACAGGCTGGCCGCCCGGTTGGCCGAACGGGTACCGGCGAACCGGTCCGGTCCGGTGGTACACGGCGACTACCGGCTCGACAACGTGATGTTCGATCCGGCCGACCCGACCCGGATCGTGGCCGTACTGGACTGGGAGATGTCCACCCTGGGCGATCCGCTGGCCGACCTGGGTCTGTTACTCGTGTACTGGACCCAGGCCCGCGACGAGCCGCTGGCCGGGCCTGCCGTTGTCCCGGCGGTGACCACGCTGCCCGGCTTCCCGGATCGCACCGACGTGGTGGCCGACTACGTGCGCCGGACCGGTCGGGACGTCACCGACCTCGCCTGGTACATGGCGTTCGGCTTTTTCAAACTCGCCGTGGTGGTCGCCGGGATCGTTGTCCGTGAACGCGCGGGTGCGATGGTGGGTTCGCAGAACGACCCACCGGCCCGGTCGATCGATCCCCTGGTACGACGGGGTCTCGAGGTGCTGGACAGTGGTCACATCGGTTGACCGGCAGGTCATCCGCGGTCGACCTGAGGCGGCCGTCACGGCGGCATTGCGCCAGTCGCTGCTCGCCGCCAAGATGACAACTGGCTAGAGTCCGGCCATGTCGCCCGGGAGCTTCGCATGACCATGCTCAGCCCGCTGGGGCGGGTACCCAAACGCCGGCCGCCCCGACGGCCGCGCTCCGGTCGTCGGCCGCAACCAGCACTGATCATGATCGGGCTGCTGGCGGTGGTGGCGATCGGAGTGTGGTGGTGGGTGTTCCACCCGTCGCAACCCACCACGGCCGCCGCCTGCACACCCAGACCGTCTCCGGGGCTGGCCAAGATGAACCCACAGAAGGTCAAGGTCCGGGTCTACAACAGCACCGACCGCGCCGGGCTGGCCACCACCGTGAGCAAGGAACTGACCAAGCGCCACTTCGTGATCGACGCGACCGGCAACGACCCGATCCGCGACGAGCGCAACGTGCAGGGTGTCGGCGAGATCCGGTACGGGTCGGCAGGTGCGCAGCAGGCGGTGCTGCTGAGCTTCCAGTTCCCCGAAATCACCCTGGTCAAGGATCCACGCACCGACGCGGTGGTGGATCTGGCGATCGGTCCGAAGTTCTCGAAGGTGGCAACCGCGCAGCAGGCCAAACAGGCCGCCCAGGTGGCCGAGGCCAATGCCAAGGCCAGTGAGCAGTTCGGCGGTGATTCGGATTGCTAGCTGGTTCCAGGCCCTCGCCGGGGCCGAGCCCCGGCTCCGGAGTCCCGCCGCACATGGCACGGTGTTGTGCCGGCCTCCGTGGTGGGGGAACTCCGCTCCGCGGTTCTGGGGAACCACCCGGCGATGTCAGTCGGATCCGCCGGTGGGGCCGACTCCGCCGGTGAGTCCGTCGGCGCCCAGCGTCTCCAACATCGCCGCCAACTCCTCGGCGATGCCAGCGCCCGCGGCCAGTACGAACCACGGCCCGGCCGGGCGTCCGCGCAGACCGTGGACAACCAGCCCGGCCTCGGCCGCGACCAGGCCGCCGGCCGCGTGGTCCCACGGCTTGAGTCCCCGCTCGAAGTAGGCGTCGAGCCGGCCCGCGGCGGCGTAACACAGGTCCAGGCTGGCCGCTCCCATCCGGCGTAGGTCACGCACCGCTGGGAGCAGCCGCGCGATCACCCGGGCCTGTTCGGCCCGGGTGCCGGAGTCGTAGGAGAAACCGGTACCCACCAGGGCCTGGCCGAGGCTGTCGGCCCCCGGCCCGGTCAGGCGTTGTTCGCCCAGCCAGGCGCCACCTCCCCGCACCGCCCGGAAGGTCTCCCCGGACACCGGGTTGTGCACGGCGCCAACGACCACCTGTCCGTCCACCTCGGCGGCGACCGACACCGCGTAGACGGGCACGCCGTACAGGTAGTTGACCGTTCCGTCTATGGGGTCGACCACCCAGCGCACCCCGCTACTGCCCTGCCGGGAGGCGCCCTCCTCGCCAAGCACGGCGTCGTGTGGCCGGTGGATCGCCAGTTCGGAGGTCAGCAGGCGCTCGGAGGCACGGTCCATCTCGGTCACCACGTCGGTGGGCGAACTCTTCGTGTCCACCCCGAGACGGCCGGACAGGCCGCCGCCGACCCCGTCTGGTCCGGCCGCGGCCCGTCCCCGCGCGACCAGGTCACCGGCCCGGCGAGCGAGAGTGACGGCGAGCTCGGCCAGTTCCGCCAGCATCTCCGGATTGCCCGGGTCGATCGAATCACCCGGTTCCGCCGGAGGTTCGGTGGGTTCGGCGGGTTCGGCCGGGCCAGGATGGACGGGAGGTTTCATGGGAGCATCCGACCACAGCACACGCCGGCCCGGGAGTCGAGCCTCCCTGCGGTGCCTCGGCGGTGGCCGACCAGGGGAGGTAAGCGGGTGTCCACAGCGTTCGGCGTCGACATCGGCGGAAGCGCGATCAAGGCGGCGGTCGTCGACGTGCGGACCGGTGAACTGACCTCGGCACGACAAAGCGTGTCCACCCCCGACCCGTCCACCCCCGAGGCGGTGGCCGCAGTGGTCGGCAGCATGGTCGGCGAGCACGGCTGGACCGGTCCGGTGGGCGCCACCTTCCCCGCGGTGATCAAGAACGGGATCGCCCGAAGCGCCGCCAATGTCGACAGCAGCTGGATCGGCACCGACGTGGACACGGTCTTCACCCGAACCACCCGCTGCGAGGTCACCGTGCTCAACGACGCCGACGCGGCCGGTCTTGCCGAACTGCGCTTCGGCGCGGCGCGCGACACCCGGGGCGGGGTCATCATGCTCACCTTCGGTACCGGTATCGGCAGCGCACTGTTCGTGGACGGGGTGCTGGTGCCCAACACCGAACTCGGACATCTGGAACTGGACGGGCATGACGCTGAGAAGCAGGCTGCGGCGTCGGTGAAGGACAGGCAGCGGTTGACCTGGGTGGAGTGGGCCGCCCGGGTCCAGCGGTATCTCAGGCACCTGGAGATGCTTTTCACACCGGATCTGTTCGTCGTCGGAGGCGGGGTGAGTAAGGAATCCGACCAGTGGGTACCCCTTCTGGACCTGCGAACTCCCGTCCGACCCGCCGAGCTGTTGAACGACGCGGGTATCGTGGGCGCAGCGTTGGCCGCGGCGCAACGGCGTGGCGAGTGACCGTCCGGTGACGGGCAATCGACCGGTAAGTGAGTGATGGAAACGTGACAAGGGCTTCCTGCGTGCAACGCGCACACCGGGGCAACTGCCACCGGTTGACGCACCACCCCGGCGGCCGAAGTTACACTTGTACGCACGGTGCGAGCCGCCCCGGCCCGACACCGACCCTCCCCAAGATCCTGCCACCATTGGCAACGTGTCCGGTCGTGCGCGTGGCCTGTCCCCCGCGTGGCAGGCACCGCTTCGTGAAAGGGCGTTCGTGACACCCGCTGACCCCCGGTCCGACAGCACCGTGTCCCGCAGCACCGTGTCCTCGCAGACGAAGGCCAT
>DATCXL010000514.1:0-2086 GCA_036565825.1 Mycobacteriales bacterium | reverse complement strand
GCGGCGCTGGCCAGTGGCACCCCCGAGCAGCTTGCCCACCGCGCCGCGGAGGCTGGTCACCAGGGTGGTTAACCTGGATGGCGGACGATAACCACGATGGCGGACCAATTCGCCGGGAGGCTGGTGCGCCCGGGTCGGTCGGTGTGATGCAATCAGGTCATTCCGCATCGGTGTCGGCAGACCGTGTCACCCGTGCCGCGTGACCCCGAGGAGTCGACGTGCCAATCACGCCAACCAAGAAGATCTGGATGAGCGGTCAGCTCGTCGACTGGGACGACGCCCGCATCCACGTGCTCAACCCCACCATGCACTACGGGTGGGGGGTTTTCGAGGGCATCCGTGCCTACTCGACTGCCAAGGGCCCGGCCGTGTTCCGACTCACCGACCACATCGCCCGGCTGCTCCGGTCGGCCAGGCTGTACCTGCTCAACCCGGACTTCGGCCAGGACGAGCTGGTCGCCGCCACCAAGCGGACCGTCGCGGTCAACGACGTGCAGGCCTGCTACATCCGGCCCATCATCTACCTCGGCTACGGCGAGATGGGGCTCAACCCGCTACCCAGTAGGTCCGAGGTGGCCATCGCGGTGTGGCCGTGGGGCCTGTACCTCGGTGAGGAGGCGCTGAGCAGGGGTTGTCGGGCCATGACGTCGAGTTGGCAGCACATCAACCCGAACTCGATCCCGCCCGCCGGCAAGGGCACCGGCCAGTACATGAACTCCTCACTGGCCAAGGTGCAGGCCCTCAAGGCCGGCTACGACGAGGCCGTCCTGCTCAACCCGGCCGGCCACGTGGTGCAGGGCACCGGCGAGAACATCTTCGTGGTGCAGGGCCGCACCCTGGTCACCCCACCCATCGCCGACGGCCTGCTCCGGGGCATCACCCGTGACTCGGTGATGACGATCGCGCGCGACCAGGGCTACGAGGTGGTCGAACACAGCCTGGTCCGCACCGACCTCTACAACGCCGACGAGGCGTTCTTCACCGGTACCGCGGCCGAGATCGTGCCGATCGCCGAGGTGGACGACCGCCCGGTCGGGGCGGGGCGGCCCGGTCCGATCACCCAGGAGATCGCTGACATCTTCGCCGCCGCCGCGACCGGCCAGGTCGACCGGTACAAGGAGTGGAACGAGTACGTGACCGACTGACGCTCGCCCAGGCCGCGCCTGGCGGCGTTCTCCGCTTGTGTGCGTTGCACACGGCGCGGTCCTGCGGCCTTGCCAGATCGCGCCCTGGATCGGCGTCAGCACCGCTCCTCAGGTATCAGCACCGCTTGCCCAGGCGGGCGAACCTGTGGCGGAGTGTCGGCTCGGCCGCGTAGGTTCCTACCGCGACAGGTACGCGATCCCATCGGAGGACAGGCGTGGCGGACAAGCAGTACGACTGTGAGGTCAACCGCGGCGACATCAACATGCGCCATCTCGCGGACACCCTCAACGACCGGTGGAACGACGGCTGGGCGCTCAAGCAGATCGTGGTCCAGGAGGGCAACACGATCATCATCTACGAGCGCCACGGCTCCCGCTGACAGCTCCGATCCCGCTCTGTGGGCGCTGTAGTACTTTCTGTAGTAGAGCTGTGGCATGGAACAGGTACCGATTCGGACTCTGAACCAGGACACGGCAGGTGTCCTGGAGCGCGTCCAACACGGCGAAACACTGGAGATCACGAGCCGGGGAAAGCCAATCGCCCGCATTGTCCCGGTGACCGAGGGAGAGTTGGACGATCTGGTCGCCACGGGCAGAGTGATTCCGCCGACGATCCACAGCCCCTTCCCGCTACCGACATCCCCGGCCGATGGCGGGTCGGCCTCGTATGCGCTGATCGCCATGCGTGAAGAGGAACGTTGGTGATCTACCTCGGCAGTTGTGCCATCGTGAAGCTCGTTCATACCGAGGACGGGTCGATGGCCTTGGCGCTGTGGCTTGCTGGTCGCACAGATGTGTTGGTCACATCGGTGCTCCGAGGTTGAGGTGCCACGCGTGCTGCGACGTACCGAGCCGAGGACGCCCGGCGCTGTGGCTGCGGCACTCGCCCGCATCGGTCGAGTAGGGATCGATGCCTCGGTCCGCGCGACAGCGGCAGCCTG
>DATCXL010000511.1:0-20693 GCA_036565825.1 Mycobacteriales bacterium | reverse complement strand
GGGAGCGCCCCGACCGGCCGGGTGACCGTCGGGCCGGGGAGTCGTCCGGGAGTGGCCGGGGAGTGGCCGGGGCACGTCGCCAAGGCATGCGGCCGAGACGAATCTGGCCGGACCGGCCGTCCGCCGACGCACCGGGGATGTCGACACCGATAACATCGTGACGGTGGCGCGATCGCGCGCCGCCCCCTGGTACCACCAGAACACGAGAAGGAGCAGTCCCGTGTCCGAGCCCCGGCTGTCCGTCGACCGTACCCGCGTCGTGGTGGCGGCCGGTACGACGGCCGAGGCTGCCCTGGCCGCGAGCGGGGCCACGTCGGGTGGCACCTCCCGACCGGTGGTGGTGCGGGAGGCGGCCAGCGGTGCGTTGCGGGACCTGTCCTGGGTCCCGGATACCGACACCGAGGTCGAACCGGTGCCGATGGACTCGCCGGACGGCCGGGCGGTGCTGCGTCACTCCACCGCGCACGTGCTGGCCCAGGCCGTCCAGGACCTGTTCGCCGACACCCTGCTGGGCATCGGTCCGCCGATCGAGAACGGCTTCTACTACGACTTCCTGCCTGAGCGGGCATTCACTCCCGAGGATCTCACCCGCATCGAGAAGCGCATGCAGGAGATCGTCAAACAGGGGCAGCGGTTCGCCCGCCGCCCGGTGTCCGACGACGAGGCTCGGGCCGAACTGGCACACCAGCCGTTCAAGCTGGAGCTCATCGAGTTGAAGGGCGCCGGTAAGGCTGGCGAGGACGCCGCCGAGGGCGCGTCGGTGGAGGTCGGAGCCGGTCAGCTCACCATGTACGACAACCGCAACCCGCGTACCGACGAGCGGGTGTGGACCGACCTGTGTCGTGGGCCGCACCTGCCCACCACCCGGGACATCCCGGCCTTCCGGCTGACCCGCAGCGCCGCCGCCTACTGGCGGGGCAACGAGCGCAATCCGCAACTCCAACGGATCTACGGCACCGCGTGGGAGTCGAGGGAGGCGCTCAAGGAGCACCTGCGACTGCTGGAGGAGGCGGCCAGGCGGGACCACCGCAAGCTGGGCGTGGAACTGGACCTGTTCTCCTTCCCCGAGGAGATCGGTTCGGGCCTGGCGGTGTTCCACCCCAAGGGTGGGATCATCCGCCGAGAACTGGAGAACTACTCGCGCCGACGGCACGAGGAGGCGGGGTACCAGTTCGTCAACACCCCGCACATCACCAAGTCGACGCTCTTCGAGGTGTCCGGTCACCTCGGGTGGTATGCGGACGCGATGTACCCGCCCATGCAGATGGAGGGTGCCGACTACTACCTCAAGCCGATGAACTGCCCCATGCACATCCTGATCTACCGTTCCCGGGGCCGCAGCTACCGTGAACTGCCGTTGCGGCTGTTCGAGTTCGGCACCGTCTACCGGTACGAGAAGTCCGGCGTGGTGCACGGGCTGACCCGGGTGCGTGGCATGACCCAGGACGACGCACACATCTTCTGCACCCAGGAGCAGATGGCGCAGGAGTTGCATGACCTGCTGGTCTTCGTGCTGAATCTGCTCCGCGACTATGGTCTGTCCGACTTCTACCTTGAACTGTCCACCAGGGGCGAGTCGGAGAAGTTCATCGGCAGCCCGCAGGAGTGGGAGCGGGCAACCGAGACGCTGCGCGAGGCGGCCGGCAAGATGGGCCTGGACCTCGTCATGGACCCTGGTGGCGCGGCCTTCTACGGCCCGAAGATCTCGGTGCAGGCCAAGGATGCGATCGGCCGGACCTGGCAGATGTCGACCATCCAGGTGGACTTCCAGCTTCCACAGCGGTTCGACATGGAGTACCAGGCGGCGGACGGGTCGCGGCAACGGCCGGTGATGATCCACCGGGCCCTGTTCGGGTCCATCGAGCGCTTCTTCGGTGTGCTGACCGAGCACTACGCCGGGGCGTTCCCGGCCTGGCTGGCGCCGGTGCAGGCGGTGGGTATCCCGGTCACCGACGGGCACGTGCCCTACCTGCGGGAGATCGCCGACCGGTTGCGGGCGCACGGGGTACGGGTCGAGGTGGACGACTCCGATGACCGGATGCAGAAGAAGATTCGCACCGCGCAGAAGCAGAAGGTGCCGTTCATGCTTATCGCCGGTGACGACGACATGGCCGCGGGGTCGGTGTCCTTCCGGTACCGGGACGGCTCACAGCGCAACGGGGTGCCGGTGGACGAGGCGGTGTCCCACGTGGTCGAGGTGATCACGTCACGGCTCAACGACGGCCCGACCGACCGGACGGTGCTGGGGTTGACGGGGTCGTCCACCCGGTGACCGACACGCCTGATCCGGAACCTGGTGGGCAGTTGAGCCCACAGCGGGGTGTGGGGTCCCCGGACGCGTTCCAACGGCTGTGGACCCCACACCGGATGGCCTACATCCAGGGAGAGGGCAAGCCGGTCGGCGACGGCGACTGCCCGTTCTGCCTGATCCCGTCGATGGCCGACGAGCAGGGGTTGATACTCGCCCGCGGTGAGGTCGTCTACGCGGTGTTGAACCTGTACCCCTACAACTCCGGCCACCTGATGGTGGTGCCCTACCGGCACGTGCCCGACTACACCGATCTGACCGGGCAGGAGTGCGCCGAACTGGCCACCTTCACCCAGCGGGCGATGCGGGCGGTGCGTCGGGCCAGTGGCGCACAGGGGTTCAACATCGGCATCAACCAGGGCACCGTGGCAGGGGCGGGCATCGCCGCCCACCTGCACCAGCACGTGGTTCCGCGCTGGGGTGGGGACACCAACTTCATGCCGGTGGTGGGTCACACCCGGGTGCTGCCGCAACTGCTGGCCGACACCCGGGCCCTGCTCGCCGCCGCCTGGCCGGGGTCCGACCCAGAAGACCTGGCCTGATCCGACCTACCACCCCGCCTACCCCGCGCGCGACGTTAGCCCGATCGCGGTAGGCCGGTCGAGCTGAACGGGCCCAATCACCGGGCTGTGCGCTGATCGGTCAGTGGCCGGCGTGAGGCTCCGTGAGTCGTCCTGGCGCCTCGACTCTTCGTGGGAAAACCGCGCCCGTAAGCAGTTTCCGGTGGGGGTTTTCGCGTGAAAACCCCCACCGGCTGGGGCTGGGTACCGCAGTGGCCGGTGGTCGGATCGGCCTGTTCTGGTCGGGCTGAATACCCAGCGCCCGTGCCGTTGCCGCGTTGCGAACCGGTCGAATTCAATTACTAATAGTGATTGTCCCGGTTCGAATCGTTCACCTGTCCGGCGTAGTTCCAGGCCTCCGGGGCCCATGTTGCGATGACCCTTGACACCGACAGTGGTGGACGCCACACTCTGATCCAACATACGGGAAGGCGTCCATATATCTGGACGGATAGTCCGGTGCGGTGCCCCGTGCGTCAACCCAGAAGGAGCCTCGATCAGTGAAGGCACTCGTATACACCGCGCCCTCCGTGCTGGAGGAGCAGGAACTTGACGTGCCGGACCGGACGCCCGACCAGGTCCTGCTCAGGGTGCTGGCCGCCGGCGTGTGCGGCTCGGACGTGAACGGCTACCTGGGTCGTAGCCGGCGCCGGATCCCCCCGCTCGTTCTGGGGCACGAGTTCAGCGCGGTCGTCGAGGAGGCCCCGGAAGGGTCCCTGCGCCCGGGAACCAGGGTGGCCGTGCTGCCGCTGGTGGGCTGTGGTCTGTCGACCTGCCCGCAGTGCACCGCGGGCCAGCCGAACCGATGCCCGGATCGGCAGCTCATGGGCCTGCACCTGCCCGGCGCCTTCGCCGAGTACATCGTGGTTCCGGTCGCGTCGTGTTATCCGATCGAGGACCACGTGTCGGCGGTCGCCGGAGCGTCGGTCGAACCGTTGGCCAACGCCGTGCACATGTTCGAGACGGTCCAGCGGCGACACGGCCTGGTCGGCGAGGTGGCGATCCTCGGCGCGGGCGGCCAGGGCCTCACCGCGCTGCTGCTGGGTCACCACCTGGGCATCGACTGCCACATGATCGAGCCGGACGCCCATCGACGAGAACTCGCACTCCAACTGGGTGCGGCGAGCGCCGTGGCACCCGAGCTGGCCGACCGGGCACCCAGGTTCGCGGCGGTCCTCGACACCGCGGGGCACCAGGCGACCCGGCAGCTGGGCATCGAGATCGCCGCGCCGGGAGGCACGGTGATCATGCTCGGGCTCCATGACGAGGCCAGCTCACTGCCGTGTGTGGACATCGTCAACCGTGAGGTCAGTGTGACCGGCTCGTACGCGTACACCGCGTCGGACTTCCGCAGGGCGCTCGCTCTGGTCACCGCGGGCCATGTCGACCCGACGCGATTCTTCACCGAGCTGCCGAGCGGTGCCGGAGTCCAGGCGTTCGAACGTCTGGTCAGCCGATCGGACGACCTCATCAAGCCGGTACTGCTGTTCGACCAGAAGGAGACCAGGTAATGCCGTCAGGGAACGACGCCGCAGGGCGGTCGCCAGAGTCGGCCGAGTCGGCCCGATCGGCCGAGCTGCGCGAACTCGTCGATCGGCTCGCCGAGGGAACCATCGCGCTGGAGTACCACGACTGGAACTGGGGCGAGGGCGTGGCCCAGTACGCGCTGCTGGTCGCCGGTCTGACCACCGGAAACGACAGGTACGTGTCCGAGGTCACCGACTTCATGCGGCGCAACGCCGACTTCCACCCATGGCGGCCCGAACAGATCATGCCGGCCCTGGCCGCGGTGCTGCTGCACGAACACACCGGCGACCCGGTCCCGCTGACGCTGGCCCAGCGGGTCGCCGACATGCTTGAGACGCACCCGCGCAGCAAGCACGGCGCCTACATCGCCAGTCCGGTGCGGTCGGTGTGGGTCGACTACATCTACGAGACCGAACCCTTCCTCTTCCACCTGTCCCGGATCACAGGTGACGCGAGGTACGAGGCGTGGGCGATCGACCAGACGCTGGCCTACCTGATGTCCTGCTGGAACGCCCGCGACCGGCTCTTCTACCACGTCTACTACGACGCGGTGTCCGCACCGAATCCGTTCTACTGGGCCCGGGCGAACGGTTGGACCGCACTGGGGCTCATCGAGATGATCGAGCTGTTGCCCGAGCGGTACGGCCTGCGGCCGATGCTGCTGCGGGTGCTCGGACAGTTGTGTGAGCGACTGATCGAATGCCAGGGGCCGACCGGGTTCTGGCACACGGTGCTCCTGGACCACTCCAGTTCACCGGAGACGTCGGCCACCGCGATGATCTCCCTCGCGCTGAGGCGTGCGGCCAGGGCCGGATGGATCGGTGGCGCGGCCGCCGCGGCGGCCGACCGCTCCTGGGATGCCGTGGTGAGCCAGATCGACGAGAACGGCAACGTGCTCAACGTCTCCGCCGAAACACCGCCGGGCGACGGCGAGGACTACCAGGCGATCCCACTGGGGGTCTACCCGTGGGGTCAGGGATTCACGTTGTTGGCAGCCCTGGACCGACTCGTCAACTCCGAGTGAGGTCAGAACAATGAGTTCGGTTTTCGTCAGTTCCACCGAAGCGGCCGCCCTGGTGCCTTCGGGGGCCACCGTGGCCTTCTGCGGATCCGCGAAGGTCGGTGTTCCCGAGGCGGTGCTGAGCGCCCTTGGGCAGCGTTTCGGCCGGAGCGGAGAGCCGGCCGGGCTGACTCTGTACTTTCCGGTCGAGTCCGGCGACCGCCGGGGCGTCGGAATGGAACACCTCGCCCAGCCTGGAATGCTGCGGCGCCTCGTCGCCGGTGCGTTCATCTTCACCGGAACCCGGCAGCCGGCCGAGACCACGCGAATGGTTCTCGACAACGAGGTGGAGGCCTACAACCTGCCGATGGGTGTCATGTACCACCTGTTGCGTGAGGTCGCGGCCGGTCGACCCGGACTGATCACCAGGGTGGGCCTGGGCACATTCGTGGAACCCGCTCTCGGGGGTGGGAAACTCAACGCCCGGACCACCGAGGACCTGGTCGAGTATGTCGAGGTCGCCGGCGAACGGTTCCTGCGATACAAGCCGCTCCCGATCGATGTGGCCATCATCCGTGGCACCACCGCGGACGAGGACGGAAACATCAGCATGGAAAGGGAGGCGTCCCTACAGGGCGTGCTCGTGATGGCGCAGGCCGCGAAGGCAAGTGGCGGCGTCGTCATAGCCGAGGTGATGCGCAGGACCGCACGGGGGAGTATCAACCCGCAGGCGGTCCGGATTCCCGGAATGCTGGTCGACGCGGTGGTGGTGAACCCCGACCAGGAACAGTTGGTCGACGAGCCGTACCGGCCGAGCCTTTCCGGTGAGGGCCGGCTGTCGGTGGACGAACTGGTACTGCCCGAGATGAACCTGGCCGCGCGGGTGATCGCCCGCCGCGCGCTCCAGGAGCTGTCCGACGGTTGGAGCGTCAACCTGGGATTCGGTCTGGGCGCCTACATTCCCACCGTCCTGACCGAGGAGTTCCCGGACCGCCGGATGGCGTTCTTCGTCGAGCAGGGTGCGGCCGGAGGCGTCCCTCTTCCCGGCGGGGGGTTCGGGGCCAGCGTGAACCCGTCCTCGATCATCGAGATGCCATCGTGGTTCGACTTCCTCGACAGTGGGGCGTTCGACGCGACATGCCTTGGCTGGGGTGAGGTCGACGCGGAGGGTTCCGTGCGTAACCACCAGGTCGGGGCCGTGCTGTCCGGATGCGGCGGGTTCATCGACATCACGTCGAGGGTTCCTCGGATCGTCTACTGCGGGACATTCACCGCCGGTGGTCTGCAGACCGCATTCCAGGGCGGGAAACTGGTCATCCAGAAGGAGGGGCGGCATCAGAAGTTTGTTTCCCATATTTCCGCGCCGACGATGAGTGGGCCGATGGCCACGGCCCGCGGACAACGGGTCACCTACATCACCGAACGGGCGGTGTTCGAGCTCCGTCCGGAGGGGCTCGCGCTGTGTGAGTTGGCCCCCGGAGTCGACCTGGAGACCATTCGGGACCTGATTCCGTTCGACATTCTGGTGGCCGACGACCTGCGCACGATGGATCCGGGACTGTTCGCCGGTGCCGGTGTCAAGAGCCTGGATCCCGCCTCTGCGGCGACGCGTTAGAAGACCGGCTCATTTCATCGAAATTCAATGAACAACGACCGCCACCAGTGAGGTACCCGGACCTGGACGGTTGGGGGAGTGTTCACAAGCCAGTTTCTTCTCAGGAGGTATGCAGTGTGGCGTTCAGAACGCATGGTTGGCAGTGGTCAGGGATCTGGAGAACGCCTGGCCAGAAATCGACGAGGTCCGCTTCTGGTGGTTGTTTTCGGAGCCGTGCTGGCGATGGCTCTTGGCGCCTGCCAGGGCCCCGCTGACAAATCGGACAGCCAGGCGACCAAGACCGTCGTCATGGCGATGAACCAGGGATCACTGCGGACCCTGGACCCCAACAACGCCTACGAGCCTGAGTGGTTCGTCATCGGCCACCAGATGTACCAGACGCTGGTCACCTTCGAGGGGGACGATGTCAGCAAGATAACTCCCCTGTTGGCGGAGAAGTGGTCGGTCAGCCCGGACGGTAAGACCTACACCTTCGATCTGGACCAGCGGGCGAAGTTCTCCGACGGAGCGGCCGTCACCGCCGAGGACGTGGTGTTCTCACTGATGCGGTTCAAGAACACGCAGGGACCAGGCGCCTGGCTGGTTGACAACATGGACGGCGCCACCGCCGACTCCTCGGCGCAGGTCAGCGTGACCCTGAAGAAGGCTGACGTGTCCTTCCTGGCGATTCTGACCAGCCCGTCCCTGGCGATCGTGAACGCCAAGACGGTGCGGGCGCAGGGTGGGACCGACGCCGAGGACGCGGCGAAGACCGACAAGGCTCAGCCGTGGCTGAACGAGCACTCGGCCGGAAGCGGTCCGTTCGTGCTCAAGAACTGGCAGCGTAACGAGGAACTCGTGCTGGAGCGTAACCCGAACTACTGGGGTACCGCGCCAACCGTGGAAAGGGTGTCCATCAAGTTCGTCGGCGACACCAACAGCCAGTTGCAGACCGTGCAGCGCGGTGACGCCGACATCGCCCTGGACCTGACCCCAGACCAGATCGCCGGACTGCCCGCGGGTGGTCCCGTGCAGGTGGCCCGGACCGCCGCGCTGGGAGTCATGTACCTGGGTTGGACCGCCGACGCGGCACAGGACCCGGCCCTGGCCAAGCGGGAGAACTGGGACGCCATCCGCTACGCCCTGGACTACGCGCAGATCGTCGAGTTGGCCAAGGGCGCGGGCAAGAGCGCACCCGGAATCGTGCCCGGCGCGCTCGCCGGCGGGTTGGATGACTCCAAGGCGCTCAAGCAGGACCTGGACGCGGCCAAGGCCGCCCTGGCAAAGGCTGGTAACCCGGACGGCTTCGAGTTCACGATGGCCTACGCCTCGCAGTCGAACGCGGCAGGAGTGTCGTTCGACGTGGTCGCCCAGAAGATCCAGTCCGACCTGAAGAGTGTCGGCATCACGGTGAAGCTCAAGCCGGAACTTCAGGCTCAGTTCTACTCGGACTACCGGGGTGGCAAGCTGCCCGCGGTCCTGCACTGGTGGCTGGCCGACTACGCCGACGCGCTGAACTTCCTCCCGGTGTTCGTGCCACCGGGCAGTGTGGCCGAGACCCGGCAGCACTGGCCCGCCGACGCGCAGAACAAGGAGCTGGTGGAACTCGCCGAAAGCTCACTGTCCACGGCCGATGACGCCCAGCGGGCCCAGATCGTCCAGCAGGCACAGTCGATCCTGAACACGACCGGCCCGTACGCGCCACTGATCGACCTACAGCGGCAGGTGGCCTACAACGCGGAGAACGTCTCAGATCTCGTCCCGAACCCGATCTGGATCGTCGACTTCGCACACCTGACAAAGAAGTAACCGAGCGCCGGAGCGTACCGGCCAGCAGGTGTCCAGACGTCCGCCGGTGGGGCAGGCAACGGCAGCCGGGTGTGTTCCCGTGAGCCCGGACGGGCCCGGGAGCCGAGCAGCCCCACCGGCGGACCTTCCGGAAGTCGTGAGGAGGTGATGGTGGTGAGTGACGGGAGCGGGTCGGTCCGTGGTTCGGTTCTGGACCCGGGCGGACTGCGAAGCCTGGGCGAACACATGCCACTACTGCTGGACCAGATCGAATCTGACGAGTCCACCCCCGCGGACGGGGGAACCTCCGGGCAGCGGTGGAGGCGACGGTGGAACCTGGCCGCCTCGTCGTTGCGGGCCCATCCGGTGGGTCTTGTCGCTGCGGTGGTGCTCGCGGGTTTCGTCACCGTCGTTGTGTTCGCGGGGAGCTTCTCGCCCTACGATCCACTCGCACAGTCCGTACAGGACAGGCTGAGCCCGCCCAGCGGCGCCCATCCGTTCGGCACCGACCAACTCGGTCGGGACGTGTTCTCCAGGGTCATCTTCGGCGGTCGGGTATCGGTTCCGGCGGCCATCCTGGTGGTCGTGATCTCGATGGCGGTGGGCTCCCTGGTGGGCCTGGTGTCGGGGTTCGTGGGGTCGTGGATCGACGACGTCCTGATGAGGGTCACCGACGTCTTCTTCGCCTTCCCCGTGGTCATCCTGGCCATGGCGATCGCGGCGTCCCTGGGGCCGAGCCTGAAGAACGGCATCATCGCGTTGGCCTTCGTGATGTGGCCGCTGTATGCCCGGGTGGTTCGCAGCGTGACTCTGGATCTGCGTAGCCGTGAGTTCGTACTCGCGGCGCGAATCGCCGGAAAGCCCACCCGGTCGATTCTGCTCAGAGTGATCCTGCCCAACGCGATGCCGACCGCGCTGGTCATCGGAGCGGTGGACATCGGACGGGCCATCGTCAACCTCGCGGTGCTCAGCTTCATCGGTCTGGGTGCCCGGCCGCCCACACCCGAATGGGGTTCGATGGTGGCCGACGGGGCCCAGGTCACCGCCAGTTGGTGGGTTTCAACCTTTCCCGGACTGGCGATCCTCGTCCTGGTCCTCGGTTTCAACCTCGTCGGCGATGCTCTCCGGGACTTCCTCGACCCGTTCTCGAAATCTCGGGTGGCAGCGTGAGTACGTCACACGGCATGGAGCCATGACATGAGCGATACCACGCCGATCCTGCGGGTGAGTAACCTCTCGGTGGCCGCCGGCGGTCCGCCAGACCGCGTCCCCATCGTGCACGACGTGTCGTTCGAGATAGGCCAGGGCGAGATTCTCGGCATCGTCGGAGAGTCCGGCAGCGGCAAGACGATGACGGCACTGAGCATTCCCCGCATCCTGCCCTCGGGTGTGGCGACCAGTGGAGGTCAGGTCGTCTTCGATGGTGAGGATCTGACCCAGGCATCGGAGCGGCGGCTCAGGAAACTACGGGGGCAGAGCATCGCTGTTGTGTTCCAGGACCCGATGCGCGCGCTCAATCCGGTCCACCGGGTCGGCAGGCAGGTCGCCGAACCGCTGCGGCTGCACCGGTTGAAGTCGCGTTCGCAGGCGGCCCGGCTGGCCGAGACCTGGATGGAACGCGTCGGAATCCCAGCGCCACACACCCGCACCCGTGACTATCCGTTCCAGTTCAGTGGCGGTATGCGGCAGAGAGCGCTGATCAGCATGGCGCTGGCCTGTCAACCCAGGCTGCTGATCGCGGACGAGCCGACGACCGGTCTGGATCTGACCATCCAGGTCCAGATAATGGATCTCATAAAACGACTCACCGCCGAGTTCAACATGGCGGCGATCCTGATCAGCCACGACCTGAACATGGTCGCGTCGGTGTGCGACCGCGTTCAGGTCATGTATGCCGGGCGTATCGTGGAGACCGGCCCGACCCGGCAGGTGTTGCGTAATCCGCGGCACCCGTACACCAAGGCACTCGCCCGGGCCGTGCCGGCCGGTGACCAGCCACCCGGCACCCCCCTGTACACCCTGCCCGGAATACCGGCCGACCCGACCGACGTGCGGGACGGGTGCAGCCTGTTCGCCCGCTGCTCGTACCGGCGTGAACGCTGTTCTCGGGACCAACCCGAACTCCTGACGGTGGGCGGACACCACCGGGCGGCGTGCTGGGTCTCGCAGGTCGGCATGGAGTTGAATGATGGTTGAGACAACGGAGCTGCTTCGGGTACGGGATCTGTGTCGTTACTACCGACAGAGTTCCCTGCCGTGGCGAAGGGCGGGACGGGTTCACGCCGCCGACGGTGTCTCGTTCGACATCGACCGTGGCCAGGCGTTCGGCTTGGTCGGTGAGTCCGGCTCCGGTAAGAGCACGGTGGCCCGTTGCGTGTTGCGGCTGGAGAAACCGGATTCGGGGAGCATCGTTCTCGACGGGACCGACATCACCAGGCTGTCCGACTCGCGACTGCGCCCGCTGCGCAGGCAGGTCCAGACCGTGTTCCAGGATCCCGCCTCGTCGCTGAATCCGCGGTGGCAGATAGCGGACATAGTCGCCGAGCCGCTGCACAGTTTCGGGTACGACAAACCCGCGCGGGATCGGCGTGTCCATGAGGTCATCGACCTGGTGGGGCTGAGTCGCGGTCGGCTACACGCCTACCCACACCAACTGTCCGGTGGTCAACAGCAACGCGTGGCGATCGCCAGGGCACTGACTCTCAACCCCGCCCTCATTGTCGCCGACGAGCCGCTGTCGGCCCTGGACGTCTCCATCCAGGCCCAGGTACTGAACCTCCTGCTGGACCTGAAACGGGACTTCGGAATCGCCTACCTGTTCATCAGTCACGACCTGCCGGTGACCCAGCACCTGTGCGACACGGTCGCGGTCTTCCACCTTGGCAAGATCGTGGAGTCCGGGCCCAGCAGCGAGGTCTTCCGCACCCCCGCCCACCCCTACACCGCGGCGCTGGTCTCCGCCGCGCCGGCCGAGTTGTCCGCTGACCGGCCGGTGCGAGAACGCATCGTCCTTGAGGGGGAGCAGCCCTCGCCGGTGAACCCACCGAGTGGGTGTCGGTTCCGGACCAGGTGCTTCCGGGCCACCGAGGAGTGCGCGGTGACCGAACCGCCACTGGTCGAGATTTCCTCCGGACACCGGGTGGCGTGCTACCACCCGATCCTGTCCGACCTGTTCCAGCCGTCCGACGGCCAGGCCGTGCCGTCGGACAGGCAGGCTGTGTTGTCCGGCAACCAGGCCGTGTCGTCCGACAGCCAGACCGAGCGATAGCCGCGGGGGAGGGTTTCTCAACATGTTGCGTTACGTACTCCGACGCGTGGTGTCGATCATTCCGGTGCTGTTCGGCGTCACGCTGGTGATGTTCATCGTCTCGCACAGCACCTCGGCCGACCCCACGGCCCTGATGCTCGGCGACCGGGCCTCAGCCGATCCCGAACTTGTCGCGGCGTTCCACGAGAAGTGGGGGCTGGACCAGCCGTTGCCGGTCCAGTACGGCCACTATCTGGTCAACCTGGTGCACGGGGACCTGGGGATGTCCATCTTCACCCAGCGCCCGGTACTCGACGACCTGATGCAGTACTTCCCCGCGACGGTCGAACTGGCCACCCTGGCGGCGATCATCAGCGTGTGTGTCTCGATACCGCTGGGTGTGATCGCCGCGATCCGCCCGCACGGCCTCACCGACGGCCTGATCCGGACACTGACCCTGCTGGGTTCGTCCATGCCGATCTTCTGGCTGGCTCTGGTGGCCCTCCAGTTGTTCTATTTCCAGTGGGGTGTCGCGGCCGGGCCCGGGCGGATGTCCTCGGGGTCGATCGATCCCGAGGGAACCGGCGGTTTCTACGCCACCGTGTCGCTGTTTCGGGGGGACTGGGCGACCTTCTCCGACGTCATGTCGCACATGATTCTGCCCGCGATCGTCCTTGCCAGCTGGAGCATCGGTGTGATCACCCGGGTCATGCGTAACAGCATGATGACCGTGTTGCAGCAGGACTATCTGCGAACCGCGCGGGCCAAGGGCGCCACCGACCGCTACATCTTCACCCGGCACGGGTTCCGCAACGCGCTGATGCCGGTGGTCACCCTGACCGGCACCGCGTTCGCCGAACTGCTTGCCGGTGCGGTGACGACCGAAATGATCTTCGCCTGGCCAGGTATCGGCCGGTACAGCTACCAGGCCGCGACGGCTCTGGACTTCCCGGCGATCATGGGCGTCGGTCTGCTGGTCGCGTTCGTCTACCTGATCGTGAATCTCGCGGTCGACCTGCTGTATCCCCTGCTCGACCCACGGGTGAAGGTGGCGGCCCGTTGAGGCTGAACCGTCCGTGGATCGACTGACCAGTGAAAGGAGGTCTCCCGCGATGAGCGCGAGCCCTCTGACCGGAGTGTTCCCCGTCCTGCAGACGCCGTGGCGGGACGACGAGTGCCTCGACCAGCCCACCCTCCAACGCGAGGTGGACTGGGTTGTCGGGGTGGGTTGCCACGGCGTGGTGCTGGGCATGGTCTCGGAGGTGCAGCGGCTGGCCAGCGAGGAGCGCGACGCGCTGACCGAGACGGTCTGTCAGGCGGTGGCCGGGCGGGTTCCGGTGATCGCCAGTGTGGGTGCCGAATGTGGCCACACCGCCCGTCGCCACGCCCGCCGCGCCGAGCAGGCCGGTGCCGCCGCGGTGATGGCGATCCCGCCGGTGATGACGGCACTGTCACCGGCGGACCTCATCAGGTACTACGGGGAGATCTTCGACGCGATCGAGATTCCGGTGGTCGTGCAGGATGCCAGTGGCTATCTCGGTGCCGAGATTCCGGTGCGCACCCAGGCGGAGTTGCTGGACAGGTTCGGTGACCGCGCGTACTTCAAGCCCGAGGCCGCACCGATCGGGCCACGGCTGACCGCTCTGCTCACCGCCACCGACCATCGTGCCCGGGTGTTCGAGGGGACCGGTGGCATCGCGCTGGTCGACAGTTACCGGCGGGGTGTGGTGGGCACCATGCCGGCCGCCGACATGTGCTGGGCGCTGCTCGCCCTGTGGAACGCGCTGGTCGCCGGCGATGACGGCCGGGTGGACGCGATCCACGGCCCACTCGCCTCCATGGTCTCGCTGCAGACCAGCCTCGACCTGTTCGTGGCCTGTGAGAAGTACCTGCTTCACAAACAGGGAATCTTCCCGACCAGAGCGGTCAGGGGCCCGGGCGGTGTGGAACTGGACCGGTTCACCACCGCAGAACTCGACCGGCTGTTCGACCTCATCAGCCGAGCCGCACGTTCCTAGCCGGACGGTTGGTCCCGGGAGCGCCTGCTGATGGCGTTGTGGGCGAGGGATGTCGGGAGCGTGGGGTGGAGCGAGCTCCCTCCATCCAGGACAGAACAGCACGTCGCCATCGGCCGGCGGAGGCCGAAAAGTTCGACAGGACCGAAAGGATGGAAGAGATGCGGTTGGCCAGGGCACTGCACAGAGGCGGCGTGGTACTCGCCGATCTTGACGGCGACTCGGCGCGGATTCTGGCACGTGAGTCGGGACACCCGGCCGCGGATGTTCTGCGGGAGTACCTGGATAGCGGCCAGGGCACCGGCGACAGCCCGGAGACGGTGGACCGGACCGAACTGACCCTGCTCGCTCCGGTCCGGAATCCGAACAAGATCTTCGCGATCGGTCTGAACTATTCCGACCACGCCCGGGAGTCCGGTGTCGCCGCCCCCGAGGAGCCGGTGTTCTTCGCGAAGGCGCCGACCGCGATCATCGGTGACGGGGACGAGATCGTGTTCAGCCGTTCGGTGACCGAGTCGGTGGACTTCGAGGCGGAGTTGGCCGTGGTGGTCGGGCGCACGTTGCGCGGGCAGGTCACCCCGGCGCAGGCCATGGATCACGTGCTGGGATTCACCGCGGCCAATGACGTGTCCGCACGCGATCTCCAGTTCAGGGACGGGCAGTGGATCCGGGGCAAGTCACTGGACACGTTCGCCCCGCTGGGACCGGTGATCGTGACCCGCGACGAGGTGTCCGACGTGCAGAACCTGGATGTCACCTGTCGGGTGAACGGGGTCGCCCTGCAGAGCGGCAACACCGGAGACATGATCCACGACGTGGCGTCGATCGTGTCCTTCGTGGCGCGCCACTGCACGTTGGTGCCCGGCGACATCATTCTCACCGGCACCCCCGACGGGGTGGGATTCGCCCGCAAGCCGCCCATCTTCCTGCGCGACGGCGATTCGGTGGAGGTGGAGATCGGCTCGATCGGCGTGCTGCGGAACCGGGTGCGGTCGACCCCCTGACCGGTGGCCGGATGGTCGGTGTTCACCGGGCACGGTTGTCTGGGAGGAGGTGAGTGTGCGTACCGGAGACCAGTGGCCGGCGGGTGGCTTCTCGCTCGCGAGTATCGCGCGGCGCCGGCGTGGTACCGGGCAGGGCGGTCGGCCTGCACTGTCCTACCGCGAGCGGACCTGGTCGTATGACGACCTGGCCGATCGTGTCGACCGGGCGCGTGAGGGTCTGCTGCGGCTGGGCGTGGGCAGCGGGAGCAGGGTCTGCGTCCTGATGAACAACAGTCCGGAGTGGCTCGGACTCTTCTTCGGCCTGATGTCGGTGGGCGCGGTCTGCGTGCCGGTCAACTACTACTACAGAGCGCCCGAACTGGATTCCGTGCTGGCCGACTCTGGCGCGGAGTGGATCGCCACGGAGGATGTCTTCGAAGACCTGCTGCGGGCCTGCCCCAGGGCCCGCGATCTTGGTCGACTGGACGTGGCCGGGTTGCTCGGCGACGGGCCGTCAGGATCGCTGGATCCGGGCGGCGGGGTGGCCGCGGTCGGTTTCCCGGCCGATGCCCCGGACCCGGACCCGGACGACGTGGCTCTACTGCAGTACTCGTCCGGAACCACCGGCCGCATGAAGGCGGCGGTGCACACCCAGACGACGATTCTGTGGAACAGCGTCCACCAGATCGCCGAACTGGGGATCGACCCGGAGTCGGTCACGCTGTTGGTCCCGGCCCTGTGTTGGTCGGCCGGACTGCACGACCTCACCCTGGCCACGTTGTGGGCCGGCGGTCACGTGGTGGTGCACCCGAGCCGTCACCTGGATCCGCAGGACCTGCTGCACACCCTGGAACAGCGTCGGGTCACCCACGTCTTCCTGGTGCCCTCGATCCTGAGGCGGTTCGCGGAGATACCGGACCCGGACCGTTATGACCTGTCCGCACTACGGCTGGTCCTGACCGGCGGCGAACCGGTGATGCCGGAGTTGACCGAGGGCCTGGTCCGGCGTTTTCCGGGAATCCCGTTGGCGCCCTCCTACGGGCTGTCGGAGTTCCCGTCCACGATGACCCACCTCACCCCGCGGCAGCTTCGCGGTAAACCGGGTTCGGTTGGCCGCCCGAGTCTCATCGCCGAGGTCCGGATCGTCGACGACGCGGACAACGAGGTGCCGGTGGGCACCGTGGGCGAACTCCTCTGTCGGTCCCCGGCAACCATGAAGGGGTACCACGGTGACCCCGAGGAGTCGGCCCGGGCGCTGTCCGGCGGGTGGCTACGCACCGGCGACCTGGCCAGGGTCGACGTCGACGGCTTCTACTACGTGGTCGGCCGCAAGAAGGACATGTTGATATCGGGTGGTCTGAACGTCTACCCGGCAGAGGTGGAACGGGTGTTGGCCGAGCACCCGGCCATCCTGGAGATCGTTGTCGACGGGATTCCCGACGACCGCTGGGGCACCGTACCCAGGGCGTTCGTCGTACTGGATCCGGACTGTCACGCGTCCGTGGCCGAACTGGTGGAGTTCGCCAGATCCAGGCTCGCGTCGTACAAGGTTCCGCGCGAGTTCGTGTTCCGCACCGACCGGTTTCCCCGGTCAGCGGGCGGCAAGGTGCTCAGAAACAGGGTCCGATGAGTGTGGAGGGTGTGTCCGTCATGAGTGAGGCACGCGAGGCGGTACGGGTCGACGTCGACGGGGAGGTCATGGTGGTCACCATTGACCGACCGGAGGCGCGCAATGCGCTGCGGGTTCAGGACAAGGTACGACTCACCGAGATCCTGACCGCCGCCGGCCGCGGTGAGGCCCGGTGTGTCGTGCTCACCGGAGCGGGTGACAAGGCGTTCTGTGCCGGTTCGGATCTCAAGGAGATGGCCGGCATGGACGCGACCACCTGTCTGCAGATGGAGGAGGTCGAGGCGACCCTGCACGACGTCACCATGCGGCTGCCGATTCCGGTGGTGGCCGCGGTGAACGGATGGGCGCTGGGTACCGGCTGCGAACTGGTTGTCACCAGCGACATCGTGCTGGCCGACCCGTCCGCGAGGTTCGGCCAGCCGGAGATCCTCAACGGTGCTCCGACCCCCATCCAGGCCGCGCTGCTGCCGCGCATCATCGGCCTGGGCCGGGCCCGCTGGCTTGTCTACACCGGACAGACCATCGACGCACGGACCGCCGCCGAGTGGGGAATGGTGAGCGTCGTGACCGAGCCGGGCGCCAGCCTGGCCCGGGCGGTGGAGACCGCGCGGGAACTGGTCAAGGTCCATCCGGTCTCGATGGCACTGCAGAAGCGGATCGTGGACTCCTGGATCCGGGACTCGTTCGACTCCTCGGTGTGGAGTAGTAAGTACGTGACCGCCAGCGCCTACAACTCCGGGTGGCCCCAGTCGGCGGTGGAACGGATGCACCTACGCCGCGACGACGCAGAAACCCGGTGATGGCCGCGGTGGCTCGCAGGTCGCGGGTCGCCGGTCGGATGCTGTGAGAATGGGCGCGGGCGTCACGCCGAACACCAGAGCCTGGACCTGACAGGGAGCACCCCAGATGCCAACCAGAGTCAAGTCGGCCCAACGGGTTGCCGAGATCCTGCGGCTGCTCGCGGGTAGCGACTCGGGCCTGACGCTTGCCGAGGTCGCCGGGAGTTTGAAGGTCCCGCGTTCCAGCGCGCACGCGCTGCTGGTGGATCTGGCCCAGTCCCGACTGGTGGAGGCCGAGCGCTGGGGCGGGCTGGTCCGGTACCGCATCGGCCTGCTCTCCTTCGAGGTGGGCATGGCGTTTCTGGCCCAACGCAACCTCGCCGGTGAGGCCAACGTGGTGGTCGAACGGGTGGCGGCCGGCTGCGACGAGACCGCCCACCTGGCGATCCTGGACCAGACCGACGTGGTGTACGTGGCCAAGGCGGAGTCGTCCAAGGCGATGAGGGTGGCCTCAGCCGTCGGCGCCAGGGTGCCCGCGCACGGCACCGGGGTGGGCAAGGTACTCCTCGCGGCGCTGACCAGCGAGGAACTGCTGGCCCTCTACCCCGACGATCTGCTACCCAGGTTGACCCCCACCACGGTGGCCGACCGGACCGAACTGGTGCGGCAGTTGAAGATGATCCGCGAGCTCGGTTACGCGTTCGACGACGAGGAGTCGACCCTGGGGTTGCAGTGCCTGGCCGTGCCGGTCATCGGGCACACCGGCAGGTGCGTCGCCGCGCTGAGCGTGTCGATTCCCTCGGTTCGGATGTCCGGCCTGGACCGACAGGAGATGCTCGACTTCCTGCGGACCCACAGTGCGGCTCTCTCGCTGAAACTGGGTTGGCGGGAACGCGGCGGTTCGCTGTTGTCCGGACAGGCGACGTCATGACCGATGCCGCCCCCGCACCGGTTGACGGCACGGTCGATGACCGGTTGCTCGCCGCACTGCGCGGGATCGTCGGCGCGGCACATGTGCGGCACGCGGATGGTGAACTGACGCCGTTCGCCCACGACGCGACGCCGCTGTTCCACCACCGGCCGGACGTGGTGGTGTTCCCGGCGTCAACCGAGGAGGTCGCCGCGGTGCTGCGGCTGGCGACCGAGTGGCGGGTGCCGGTGGTGCCGCGCGGTGCCGGGTCGAACCTGTGCGCGGCCACCGTTCCACTGCGCGGCGGCATCGTGCTGGTGCTGACCCGGATGGACCGCATCCTCGAGGTCAACGCCGAGGAGTTGCTCGTGGTGGCGCAGCCGGGGGTGACCAACAGCGTGTTGGCGGCCGCGGTTGCGGCCCGGGGCCTGTTGTTCGCACCGGATCCTGGCAGCCGCACGGTGGCCACCATCGGCGGCAACGTGGCCACGTGTGCGGGTGGCCTGCGTGGACTCAAGTACGGGGTGACCCGCAACTACGTACTCGGCCTGGAGGTGGTGCTGGCCACCGGCGAGGTGATCCGCACCGGTGGGAGGCTGTGGAAGGACGTCGCCGGCTACGACCTGACCAGGTTGCTCACCGGTTCGGAGGGCACCCTTGGGGTGATCACCGAGGTCACCATGGCGCTGTTGCCGCTGCCGCCCTCCAGCGGTGCCGGAGTGGCGTACTTCCCGTCGCTGGCCGACGCCGGTCGCGCGGTGACCGGAATCGTCACCGGCGGGCTGGTGCCGGCAACCCTGGAGTTCCTCGACCAGAAGTGCATCGGCGCGGTCGAGGACCATGCCCGCCTGGGGCTACGGCGTGACGCCGGCGCGCTCCTGTTGTTCGGTGACGACGGTCCAGACGACGTGGTGCGGCGCAACCTGACCCGAATGGCCGAGCAGTGCACCGACAGCGGAGCCCTGGATGTGGTGGTCGCCGGAGAGGTGACCCAGGCCGAGGCGTTGTTCGAGGCCCGTCGGTGCTCACTGCCGGCGCTGTCCCGGCTGGCGCCGGTCACGGTTCTGGAGGATGTGTGCGTACCCAGGCCGCGAATCGCACAGATGGTGGACCAGATCGACCGGATCGCCGATCGGCACGAGGTGCTGGTCTGCACGTTCGGCCACGCCGGCGACGGAAACCTGCACCCGACCGCCTGCATCGACCTGGCCGACGGTGAGGCCGAGGCGAGGGTCGGGCGCTTCTTCGACGAGGTGTTCCGGTCGGCGTTGGCGCTTGGCGGCACCATCACCGGGGAACACGGCGTCGGTGCGGCCAAGCTGCCCTACCTACAGGCTCGGCTCGGTAGCGACCAGATGGCCCTGCTGCGGCGGCTGAAGGCCGCCTTCGATCCGGCCGGCGTCCTCAACCCCGGGAAGTTGGGCTCGTGATGACAGCGCCGACTCCGCCCGAGCGCCGTGGCATCTTCACCCCGGAACTGCTCGACCGGTGTATCTCCTGTGGTTTCTGCCTGCCGGCCTGTCCCACCTATGCGGTGACCAAGGACGAGGCGTCCTCGCCGCGCGGGCGGATCAGCCTGATGCGGGCGTTGGAGACCGGGCAACTCCCGGACGACGACCCGACGTTGGCCGAGCAGGCGTCGTTCTGCCTGGGGTGTCGAGCCTGTGAGCCGGTGTGTCCCGCCGGGGTGCGCTACGGCGCGTTGTTGGAGGAGTGGCGTGACCACCAGT
This sequence comes from Mycobacteriales bacterium, assembly GCA_036565825.1. Lineage (GTDB taxonomy): Bacteria > Actinomycetota > Actinomycetes > Mycobacteriales > DASULA01 > DASULA01. Next base: position 622 of record DATCXL010000511.1, on the reverse strand, counting down.
GGGCCGGGCGCCAGACGCCGTTGCTGGTACGGCCGCTGACCTGGGCGGTCAACCGCCGATGGCGCATCCGACTGGCCGGCGTTGTTCGTCGGCACGCGCGCGCCCGGGCGGACAACGCCGGTCCGCACCTGATGCTGGGATGTGTGGAACGACTGATGTTCCCCGGCGTCAGCCGGGCGACGGCGCAACTGCGGCCCGAGCTGGACATCCCGACCAGGCAGGGTTGCTGCGGCGCGTTGCACGCGCACAACGGCCAACTCGACCGTGGCCGTCAGTTGGCCCGGGAACTGGGCGAGCAGTTGCCGGGCACCATCGTCACCACCGCCGGCGGGTGCGCGGCGCACCTGTCCGACGTGCTCGGGCGTGACCGGGTGGTCGAACTGTCTGAGTATCTGACCCGGGTGGGTGTCGGCCCGCTCCAACCGCTGATGGTGGACGGCCGGCGGGCCCGCGTCGCGTTGCAGGACTCCTGTCACCTGCGCAACGGGATGGGGGTCTTCCGGGAACCGCGTGAGCTGGTCGGCCGGGTGGCCGACCTGGTCGAACTGCCACACGCCAGCACCTGCTGCGGCGCGGCGGGTTCCTACTCGGTGCTGCGACCCAGGGACAGCCGTCGGATCCT
>DATCXL010000507.1:0-3124 GCA_036565825.1 Mycobacteriales bacterium | reverse complement strand
CGTTGGTGTTGTCGGCGGCCTTGTCGCCCCCGCCGCCGAGGCTGGTGCCGATGGCGATCAGGGCGAAGACCGCGACCACGGCGATCAGGATCTTCCGTCCGCGCCGCCTGGGCTTGGCGGTCGGCGCCGGCGGGTACTGGGCGTTCTGCGGAGTTGGCGGAGTTGGCGGATTGGGCTGCACGATGTCCTCTTCTCGCTTGGAACCGAGGCACAGAGTACATCGCTTGTGAACTCAGTCCACAAGCATTCCAGGAAATGACAGAGGTATCGGGCGGAATGTCTGATCTGGTGACGAAGGTCGGCTGGTTGGTTTGCCCTGCTCCGATCGGTGTGCTCGGGTGATCGCTTTGAGTGATCGCAAAGTGGCCAGGGTTCACCCGAGTGGGGACCGGTTCACGGCGTTCGACGGGCGGGCCGGCGGACGGGCTGGGCCGGTCGGGGGAACCGGCGCCCCGATCGTGTGTAACCGCGGCGCAGGGGTTGGCGCCCCCTCCGGGCTTTGGTTGGCTGCGAAGTCGCAACCAACCGTCGGCGCACGGTGAGGAAGGCCAGGTGCGGTCGTGCAGCAGCCGTTCGAACTGCCCGAGTTCTACGTCCCCTATCCGGCGCGGCTGAACCCCAACCTGGAGCGCGCGCGGGAGCACAGCAGGGCCTGGGCGCACAGCATGGACATGATCGACGTGCCGCAGCACGGCGCGGTGATCTGGGACGAGCGCGACTTCGACTCACACGACTATGCGCTGCTGTGCGCCTACACCCACCCCGACGCCACCGGCCCGGACCTGGAGCTGGTGACCGACTGGTACGTGTGGGTGTTCTACTTCGACGACCACTTCCTGGAGCTGTACAAGCGGACCCGCGACATCGAGGGGGCCCGGCAGTACCTGGACCGGCTGGCCGCGTTCATGCCGTTGACCGGCGAGATCACCGAGGCCCCGACCAACCCGGTGGAACGCGGTCTGACCGACCTGTGGGCGCGCACCGTGCCGGCCCGGTCGGCGGACTGGCGGCGCCGCTTCGCCGAGAGCACCCGCAACCTGCTCGACGAGTCCCTGTGGGAACTGGCCAACATCAACGAGAACAGGCTGGCCGACCCGGTCGAGTACGTCGAGATGCGGCGCAAGGTCGGCGGGGCGCCCTGGTCGGCGAACCTGGTCGAGCATGCCGCCAATGCCGAGGTCCCCGCCCGGATCGCCGCGAGCCGCCCGATGCGGGTGCTGCGGGACACCTTCGCCGACAGCATCCACCTGCGTAACGACCTGTTCTCCTACCAGCGCGAGGTGCAGGACGAGGGGGAACTGGCCAACGGTGTGCTGGTGTTGGAACGCTTCCTCGACTGCACCACCCAGCAGGCCGCCGAGATCGTCAACGACCTGCTCACCTCCCGGCTGCACCAGTTCGAGCACACCGCCTTCACCGAACTACCCCCGCTGTTCGAGGAGTACGGCCTTGACCCGCGAGCACGCGCGGACGTGTTCCGGTACGTGAAGGGCTTACAGGACTGGCAGTCCGGTGGTCACGAGTGGCACCTGCGGTCCAGTCGGTACATGAACAACTCCACGAACAGGTCCACAAACGACAGAGGCGCGGCCTCCACGCACCCGCTGGGTAGCCCGTTCGGGCTGGGTACCTCAGCGGCCCGGATCGTGTCCTCGCTGGTGGTGACCGCACCGCAACGGCTGCGGAGCTTCAGCCACGTCCCCTACCAGCCGGTCGGACCGATCCGCCGGCCGGCGATGTACATGCCGTTCCCACTCACCCTCAGCCCGCACCTGGACAGCGCCCGCGAGCGGGTCGTGGGGTGGGCCCGCCGGATGGGCATACTCGACGGCGTCGTCTGGGACGAACGCATGCTGCGGGCCTTCGACCTCGCGCTTTGTTCGGCCGGTATCCACCCGGACGCCACCGCCGAGGAACTCGACCTCACCACCGGCTGGCTGACCTGGGGCACCTACGGCGACGACTACTACCCGGTCGTCTTCGGCCGCACCCGCGACCTGGCCGGCGCGAAGGCGTGCAACGCGCGGCTGGTGCGGTTCATGCCGGTCGAGTCGGTGCAGCCGGTGGCGCCGGTGGTGCCGATGGTGCCGGGCCTGCGGGATGTGCCTGGCGTGTCGGGTTCGCGGTTCGGGCCCGCCGCGATCCCGGTGCCGACCAACGCGCTGGAACGTGGCCTGGCCGACCTGTGGGCCCGCACCGCCGGCCCGCTGACCGTCGATGCCCGCCGAACGTTCCGACGTGCCATCGAGGACATGATCGACAGTTGGATCTGGGAACTCGGTAACCAGGCGCAGAACCGCATCCCCGACCCGGTCGACTACATCGAGATGCGCCGCAGGACGTTCGGCTCGGACCTGACCAGGAGCCTGTCCCGGTTGTCACACGGGAGAAGCGTGCCACCGGAGATCTACCGGACCCGCCCGATCGTGGCGATGGAGAACGCCGCTGCGGACTATGCCTGCCTGCTCAACGACGTGTTCTCCTACCAGAAAGAGATCGAGTTCGAGGGTGAGATCCACAACGGAATTCTTGTGGCGCAGAACTTCTTTGACTGCGACCTCGACCGCGCCGTCCAGATAGTCAACGACCTGATGACCGCCCGGATGCGACAGTTCGAACATGTCGTGTCGACCGAACTGCCCGCGCTGTTCGAGGACTTCGATCTCGACGCGGAGGCCCGCGCCACCCTGTCGGGATATGCCCGCGAACTCCAGAACTGGCTGGCCGGAATCCTCAACTGGCACGAGGGATGCCACCGTTACGACGGATCAAGGATCGACGATGGCCGTTCAGTGCGGGATGTCCCAGGCGGTCACGGTCACGTCGAGGGTGTCATCCTCGCCGATGGAATCGATCGTCAGAAGCACCAGCTTCTGGTTGATCCCCTCTGCCGTGGCCTCGCTGTCGGAGGTGACGACGCACAGGTTCAGGCCCGCACTCGGGGGAATCGGCAGGTTGATCGGCGCGGTCCGGATCGCCTCGGCGCAGTCGCCGGGTGAGGCGTCCGGGCTGGTCACCTGGGCGACCGCGGCCACGTTGGCTGTGCTGTCCAGTTGCCTCCCACTACAGTCGGAGTAGCTGAGTTCCGAACTGCCCTCACCGGCCCCGACACGTGGCTCGTCCA
>DATCXL010000435.1:0-3382 GCA_036565825.1 Mycobacteriales bacterium | reverse complement strand
CCGCTGTTGTTTCCGATCCATGGTGGATCGGTGTCGCGGCGCGGGGTCAAGACAACTCCGAGACGAGCATGTGTCGCCATTCGGTGATGAACTGGTCGCGGGACAGGTGCGCGGTCGCCCGCAGCGCCCGGCTGACCGCCTCACCCGGGTCCCCGGTGGCCGAACCAACCATCCGATAGAACCGGACCACCCCGTCCTGCCCGATCCGCGCGGCGAGCAGCCGGCAGGCAAACCACGCCTCCTCATAGGACTGTGGCAACCGCGGGTTGTCGCCGTCGAACTCGGTGTCGGTGGGCAGCCTGACCGGGACGCTTCCCCGCCGGACCTCGGCGCGAAGTTCCTGGGCGGCAACTGTGAGCGGTACGCCGGCGCCGAGATACCCGACGTAGTCGGCGAACCCCTCGACCAACCAGGTTGGTGCCGACCCCCCGGTGACCGCCCGGGTGGCCACGTGGGTGATCTCGTGCCGGAGCACGATGCGGCGTCCGGCCTCGCCGAGCCGGTCCAGGTTGCTCGGGTTGACCACCACCCGCTGGCCGCGCACGGTGTGGGTACGCGCGTCGGTGTAGTCGGCGGTGGCGACCGCCGCGATGTGGGACAGCGCGAACTGCTCTCCGATGACCTGCGACATCTCCTGCTGGGTGTCGGGGATGAGGACCACCACCCGTTGGCTCCAGTCGGCGCCCCACACCCTGGTCACGTGCGGCACGGCGGCGTCGACAACGTCGGCGAAGGTTTGGAGCCGGTCCGCGCCGCGAGGGTGGGCCAGCACCAGGCTGGCGGTGCCCTGGTAGGCCAGAACCGGTCCGAAGTCCCACAGCCCGCGCCAGGTGTGGTCACCCCTGGCGTCGAAGTCGGTGTCGGAGGCCGTGTACCAACGGCCGTCCCGACGGACGAAGGTGAGGTACTGCGGACGCTCGGTGGGCACCGGGTCGAATCCCCGCAGCGCATAACGGAGGGTCACCATCGGTGCCCACACCGGACCGTCGTACCGGGCGAAGGCGGGTTCGCTGACCGGTTCGGTGAAGTCGGGGTCGAGGCGGTACGCCCAGCTACCCAGAGGTACCTGGGCCAGGTTGTCGAACAGCGCGGCCTGGCGGGTCCGGAACGCGCCGGACCGTGGGTCCACCGTGGCCAGGAAGCCGGTGCGGTCGCGGTGCAACAGCGCGGAGGCACGCCGGTCGAGCAGGTCACGCACCGCTGCGGTTCGTTCGGCCCGTTCGACCGGCCGGTCACCGAGTCCACCGGAGTAGTCGGGGGTGCCGGGGCGCGCGTCGACCCGGGTCGGGATGGCCGGCGCCGGGTGCGCCTGTGGTGCCGAGCGGGCGGCGTCGGCTGCGGCCACGTGTCTCAGGCCGACCAGACCGGCGGTCAGTTCGGTGAGCACCGCGCCCAGAAGCAGGATGACCGACCAGGTCCGGCGCCCACGCCTACCGCGCGTGGGCCGCGCCTGTGCTGTCACGCCGAAATCCTACGACCGCAGGGCCACATCGCCCACCACGTCGGCGGGCGTTCACCGGCATCGGTACCCCGACCACACGCACGGTGGGTCTACCCGACCCTGGTCGCTCCCGTGTACGGGAAGCTGTCCATGCTGGAGACCTTCACAACGTCACCGGTCTGTGGTGCGTGGACCACCAGGTTGTTCCCGATGTACATGCCCACATGGTGGATCGGACTGTAGAAGAACACCAGATCGCCCGGTTGCAGGTTGGCCCTGCTCACGTGCGTGCCGACGCCATACTGCGCCGTGCTCTGGTGCGGCAGACTCACCCCCGCCTGCGCCCAGGCCCACACCATGAGCCCGGAACAGTCGAACGTGTTCGGCCCGGCCGCCGCCCAGACGTAGGGACTACCCCGCTTGGACATTGCCGCGTCAACGGCGATCTTCGCCCTCTCCGACTGTGCTGCCGGAAGGTTCGACGTGTCAACAGGGGTGGCACTCCACATCGAAGCGCGTTCGCTTGCGGAGAGTTGGCTCAGCAGCGACTTTGTCTGCTGGACCTGCTTCTCGATCGACGACTTCTGCGACCGGAGCTTGTTCAACAACGACTGCGCGTCGGCAGCCGCCTTGCGAGCCGCCTGCTCCGCCTTGTCCGCCTTGGCCTTGGCCCCCGAGAGGCTCTCGATGGCGGCGTCGCGGCGCAGTGCGATGGTGTCGAGGGCGCTGAGCTGGTCGAGGAAGTCCTGCGGTGAGCGGCTCGTCATGATCGACGTGAACTCACCCAGGGGCACCGACCGGTAGGCCGCGGAGGCCATCTGCCGGACCTTGCCGGACAGGCTCTGCATCTGGATGTCCAGCGCCTTGGCCTGGCCCGCGGCCTTCTTCTGCGCCTTCTTCTTCTTGTCAAGCTCGATCTGCGCGGCGTTGTACTCTTCGACAACTGGTTCGAGCTTGGAGTTGAGGTCGAGGATCTGCTGCTGTGCCCCCGCCACGGTCGTCGGATCGGCGTGCCCGGTGGCCGGTGCCAGTCCGACGGTGAGCGACGCGACCGCCGCGACGGTTACCAGTCGAAGAATCCTCGTGGTGAGTCTTGAGGTCGCCACTTAGGCGGCACTCCTCCTTCCACGTCAACCGCCTACCGGGTTAGCTGACGGGTTCGGGCTACAGGAAGGACTGCCCTACGACACCGCCCTGGACGGGCTGGCCGACTCACCCCACTGCGTGTGGTTCCCCGGTTCGAGGCCGAACCGCGACTGACCTCAACTCGGCGGTGCTCTTCTGGTGCCACCACCGCCTGGTGACAGACGTCCAGAAGACCGCGCCCAGACTAGGGGGCCTGGTCTGTTGAGACAATCACTCCGTGTGGTTTCACACGGCATTTTGTGGCAAGCAAGGGCAAGAGGCCACCGTCACCCAGTCGAATGGCGACAATGGGTGCCGTTATAGGCACGCAGTGTAACGGAAGTGTGCGACACGCCACCAGTGGTCGGCACCGGTCGATGTTCGATAACCCATCCGGGCTCCGGCCTCCGACAGCACGCGACGACACGCGACGACTGGCGATCCACCAGGCGCCGCAGGACCCACGGTCCGGTGACATGACCGACCCCGGTGAGCGGCTGGCTGTGTGGGGTCATCCTGCGGGTCATGCTGTGCGGGGTCGAGCTATCCGCGGTCGAGCATGCCCAGCAGGGCGACAGAGGCGATCGGGTAGGCCCCTGACCGACGCACGCCATCGGCCACCTCCCGGTCAGAGGACACCACCACGACCGGGCGGCCCCGCGGTTCGGCCGCGACCAACCGACGGATCAGTTCGTCGGCGGTCTCACCGGGGCGGCTGAACAGTACCCGCACCCCACGCGGCGTCCCCGGCATCACCGGCGGGCGGTCGGCTCCGTCGAAGGCGCAGGTCACCTCGGCTCCGGTGCGCGCGGTCAG
>DATCXL010000489.1:0-8290 GCA_036565825.1 Mycobacteriales bacterium | reverse complement strand
GGGTAGGACCACCGCACGCGCTCCGACCCAGCAGCCGTGGTCGAGCCGGATCGGTGCGTTCCGGTAACGGAAGTCGTCGGTCCGGTGGTCGTGGCTCCCGGTGCACAGCAGCGCGTCCTGTGAGACACACACGTCGGAGCCAACGTCGATCGGCTCCAGGTTGAGCAACCAGGCACCCTCGCCGATCCAGGCGTTGTCCCCTATGGACAGCTTCCAGGGCCAGAGCACCCGCACGTCGTGTCGGACCAGAACGCGCCGACCAACAGTGGCGCCGAAGGCACGTAGTAGGGCCACCCGCAGCCGGGCCGGGCACCACCACTTGCGGAAGACCAGGTTCTGGACGGCGAACCAGGCGGCCTGGACGGCCACGCACCGTCCCTTGTCATATCCAATCCTGGTGAAGCTGCTCAGGTCACGCATCGGCCGATCCTTGTCTCGTCTCTTTTCAGGAACCCACCCTCCCTGACGACCGGGGCCAGCTCAGGTGGATGAGATGCGGGGAAGGGGTTCGTGTGGCGTGTACCGACGCACGTGAACGGATCCCTGACGCCGCTCGCCGCCCGAGCCAGCCCTACCGGACCACAGAGCAAGGTGACCCCCTCCTCATCTCCTCACGTCGGAACAGGCAGACCATGAGCACCGCGATCAAACTGAGATGGAACATCGACTGCAGGAGTGATCCGCGCAGCACGATCACCTGGTACACGGCCAGCACCGGCACCGCCAGGCACGCGGCGGTGGGCAGCCGCTGCCGGAAGTCCCGTACGAACGCCTCGTCGGCCCGACGACTGACCGCCCCCAACGCGACGAATATGGCGAGCACACCCGGCAGCCCGAAGTCCAGATAGCTCTCCGCCCACAGCGGCGCGGACAGGTTCGAGTTGAGCGAGTTGCCCTCGAACCGGGCCAGCAGGATGCCGGTGTCCAGTGGCTTGTCCGGCCAGGCCTGGCGCGGCACCCAGAACAGCAGCACCCCCTCGATCTGCCGGCCGAGGGTGTGCCCGTTGGCGCCGACGTACTCGGCTGCGGCGCGCACCTGCGGGAAGCTGTCGTAGTCGCCCTTGTCGACGAGTTCCTGCACGGGGGAGTGCGCGGCCCGGTCCTGCGGGTCGGTGTAGCGAAAGTGGTCGGCGTAGGGGAAGACCAGCAGCAGGGCCGCCAGTGTGGCCGCCATTCCGGCGCGAGCCAGCCGGGGCCGGTGTACCGCCGGGACCAGCAGCAGGATCGATACCAGAACCGTGCCGAACCAGTGGCGGGCCGAGGAGATGGGGTTGTTGACCACGGCGTTGAGCGCGACCAGGACGACAACCCCGCCCCACTCGCGGGCAGCCAGCGGCCCAACCAGGCTCGCCTTCCAGAGCAGCCCGTAGAGCAGCATGAACGCGGTCACCGTCACCGCGCTCACCAACAGGGTTCCCGCGGCCTTGTCGTCCGGTGCGATCAGGCCGCCCATCCGCAGCACCAGGCTGGTCGCCTCGCGACTGGTGAACAGCGCGTGCAGACCGCCGAGTCGCCTGACCAGAAGCGGGGAGAGTGCGACGAACGCCGCCACGGCGACCAGGTAACCCCTGATCGGTCGCCGGCTGCACACCGGATCAGCCGCGTCAGCCGGCTCTGCACCCGCGGTTCTTCCGCCCACCGGTTTCCTGCCCACCAGCCTTCCGCCCACCAGGTAGCCGACCAGACCGATGATGACGGCCAGTTGGGCGTCGGCCAGATACCCGGTGCCACCTCGCACCGGGACCGGCGACTGTCCGGTCGCGACCTGCGCGACACCGGCCACACCGAGCCAGATGTACACGTAGGTCCAGAAGAAGAAGGCAAGCGGACGCAGTGTCGCGGTGGCCAGCATGCCGGTCAGGTTCGCGCCCGCCCACACCGTCACGCCGACCTGTGTCCAGAGCAGCAGACCGATGCCGGGCTGGAGTTGACCAGGTCCGGGCGCGTAGGCCACGAGATAACCGGGGATCAGTACACACAGGACCAGTGCGGCGCACAGCCCGACCAGGACAGACCGGTGTGACCGCGACGACGGACCGGCACCGGTAACGGCACCGGTAACGGCACCCGAAACCGGTGTCACCGCCGTTGACACCTCGGGCCCGGGTGGTCGCGTCGCCGGCCGGGCCTGGTCGACGTGGCTGGGCGGGACTGTGGTTACCACCGACCGACCCCTACCCGCGCTCGAACAGGACGGTGCGCTCCACCCCGAGCACGGTCGTACACCGGATCGCCGCGCGCACCGACAGGCCGTTCCGTCGGGCCAGCTCGGCGAGTTCGCCGGGAGTGCGTCCGTAGCCCTCCGGAATTCGCCTGGCCCGCCACAGTGCGCCCCGCGGTCCGGAAAGGATGCTGAACGAGCAGACCACCCCGCGCCGGGCGACCCGGGCGAACTCGGCGAACACCAGGTCCTGCACAGGCGGCGGAAGATGTTTGGTCAGTGCGTGGGAGAACACGTAGTCGTAACGGCCGCTTCGCACCGGCAGCCTCTCCGCGTCGGCACGGACAAGTCCGGTCAGCCGGTGTCCGGTCGAAGCCAGCCTGGTGCCGGCCGCCTCCAGCATCGGCACCGAGATGTCCACGCCGAGCACCGAGTGTCCAGCGTCGAGCAGGTGCCGGGCCCACCGACCGTTGCCGACCGGACAGTCCAGCACACGCTGACCCGGTGGCAGGCAGGACAGGATCTGGTTGACCGCCCGCTGCTCGATTCGCCAACGGTGCCGCCCCAGTGGGCTGGTGTACCGGTCCGTTTCGTACCGCTGGACGACCATCGGGTCGGTGTAGTGCTCCCGAGCGGCGTACCTCACCGTGACACCCCCCGACCGCGGCGACCGGTGGTCAGCACCCTGGCCCGGGCGCTGGCCACCGCGGCAAGTGACGCGGTGGCCAGCAGGTACCCCCGCGCGTTGCGACCAAGGCTTCCGCGCAACTCCGGGTCCTTGGCCAGCCGGAACAGTTCCTCGGCCAGTCCGATGTGGTCCCCGGCGGTGAAGACCACCCCGTTGTCCGGGAACAGCAGTTCGGGGATGATGCCGCTGTCGCTGCCGACGCACGGCAGGCCGGTGGCCATCGCCTCCAGCAGCGCCCGACCGTCGTGTTCCTCGTGGTCGGGTTCTCGCGCGCTGGGCATCACGAAGGCGTCCACGGTGCGCAGGAACTCCGCGACCCGGTCGTTGGCCCGGGTCGGGTGGACCCGCAGGCCACCGCGCAGCCGGAGCCGGGCGATCTCGTCTCCCAGGTCGGGGTCGACCGGGCCCATCAGGTGCAACTCGGCCTGTGGTATCTGCTCCCGGACCAGCGCGAACGAACGCAGCAGGGTGTCGACGCCCTTGCGCCGGTTGACCCGCCCGACGAACCCGATCCTGAACCGGTCCACCGGGCACGGCGTGATGGTGGGCCGGAAGACCACGGTGTCCACGGCCAGGTGTGGTACCACGGTGATCCGGTTGGCGGGGTAACCGAACTCCCGCTCGTACAGCCGTGCGGTCATGTGACTGGTGGACATCACCCCCGCCACGTACCGCAGCCCGACCCGGGCCAGCAGCCGCTTGACCGCCGCCACCCGGGGCGGTGTGGCCCGGAACGTGTTCTTCTTCACCGCGAGGTGCACCTGGGCGCCGGCGAAGAGCTTGGCCGCCAGCAGTCCCTGCCAGAAGATCGGCATCCACGGGTCGTACTCGATCACGACGTGGTCCGGACGGCGGGCCATACCCAGCCGCAGCGACGCGAGTAGGTAGATCGGACCTCGTCGTGGAAGACGCCGGAAGCTCAGCGCGTGGTACCCGGTACGGGCGCCGGATCCGCCAGCGGCGCGTTGCGGGAAGACCAGCACCGATCCCGATCGCGGGGTGACCAGGGTGACCCGAAGGTGTTCGCCCAGGGCGCGCAGGTTCTTGGCCACCTCCGGTTCCAGGTAGGAGTGGCTGATGACGTGGCACGACGGCCTGTCCCGCCCGGCCACCGCCGGGACCTCGCCGCGATCGGTCAGATAACCGGCCCACCAGCAGGTGACGGCCAGCGCACTGCCCGCCAGCATGCCCACGGCGGCCCCGTCGGCGCCCATCCGACCGACCAGCATGCTCACCGTGGTCAACGTGACCACGGTGGACAACAGTCGCACCACCAGTGTCCAGGTGGCACGCTGGCGAGCACGGTGCACGATGAACGGTGCGGTCCCCAACGACTCCAGCACCTTCTGCGCGCCCAACGTCCAGATCACACCGGCCAGCATGGGCCAGGCCGGACCGGCGAGCATCGCGCCCAGCCCGGCCGGCGCGAAGCCCAGGGCAGCGGTCCACAGCGTTGCCAGGCCGCCAAGCAGCAGGGCACAGGTGCGTACCACCGACCGACTGTCCCGCTGTTCGGCGATCCGTCGGGCGACCTCGGGGACACCGAAGGCCCGCATCCCGGTGGCCACGACGTGCAGCGGGCCGAACAGCGCCTGCACCAACCGGAGCTGCCCGGCCGCGGCCGGGCCGGCCAGCGCGCCGGTCAGGTACAGGGTCACCTGGACCGTGCCCACCGACGCCGCCGCCTCGCCGATGTACCGACGAGTCAGTCGCCGACTGACATGGGTCCAGGTTGGGATCTCGCGAAACCGGGGGACCGTCGCCAGTGGCACCGCCAGCACGACTGCGGCCAGCCATGCCGGTGCTCCCCAGGCGAGCACCAGGTCACGCACGTTGGTGTGTCCGGATCGGATCACCGCGACCGTGGCGACCAGTTGGGTGACCGTCCACACCGTGTCGGAGGCCAGCGCGAGGTGTGCCCGGTTCCGGGAGAAGGCGACGTGGCGCAGGCAGTCCTGGAGCAGCAGTCCGGGCAGCAGTACCGCCAGCGCGAGCAGTGGGGCACTGGGCAGGATCACGCAGGCCAGTGCGATCGCCAGCCCGGCCAGTGCACCGAGGGTCAGCGATGTCGCGACCGCGCCGCCGACCGCAGCCGAGGAGATCCGTCCGGACAGGACCAGCAGTGGTTCGCCGACGAGCGCCTGGGCCATCGTGGCCAGAATCTGGTAGGCGGCCAGCACCAGCGCATACCGTCCGAACCCGACCAGTGGTACCGAGTGGGCAACCACCAGCGTCAGGGCGACGTTACCCAGACTGGACACACCCTGGTCGGCCACCACCAGGCCGGCCCGACCCCGCAGCGACCTTCGGTGTGGCAACCGGTCGCACGACTGACCCGACGACTGGTTCGATGACTGGTTCGATGACTGGTTTGACATCCGCGACATGCGCCCGCCCTACTGGTCGATCCGCACGAACCGACCGCTCAACTGGTCGTCGAGCTCGCGGATGTCGGCGTCGGTCATGATCCGGGCGAGTTCGGGGGCGAACACGGTCGGCTCCCAGCCGAACGCCTCCCGGGCCCGCGACGGGTTACCGAGCAGGGTGTCCACCTCGGTCGGACGGTGGTAGCGCGGGTCGTGTCGGACATGCCGTTGCCAGTCCAGACCGGCGTACTCGAACGCCATCCGGGCGAAGTCGCGCACCGTGTGCGCGGTGCCGGTGGCCACCACGTAGTCGTCGGGCTGGTCGCACTGGAGCATGCGCCACATCGCCTCGACGTACTCCGGCGTGTAACCCCAGTCGCGAACCGCGTCGAGGTTGCCCAGGTACACGTGTTCCTGCAACCCGGCCCTGATCCGGGCAACCGCCCGGGTGATCTTGCGGGTCACGAACGTCTCGCCACGGCGCGGCGACTCGTGGTTGAACAGGATTCCGTTGACCGCGAACAAGCCGTGTGCCTCGCGGTAGTTACGGGTGACCCAGTAGGCGTAGACCTTTGCCGCACCGTACGGCGAACGCGGCCACATCGGGGTGTCCTCGTGCTGCGGCGGGGGTGCCGAACCGAACATCTCCGAGGAGGACGCCTGGTAGAACCGGGCCGGGACTCCGGTGCAACGGATCGCCTCCAACAGGCGGACAGTGCCCAGCCCGGTGATGTCGCCGGTGTAGGTGGGCTGGTCGAACGACACACGTACGTGGCTCTGTGCCCCCAGGTGGTACACCTCGTCCGGTCCGATCCGGGCCAGTAGTGCCGCCAGACCGGCGCCATCGTGCAGGTCGCCGTAGTGCAGGAACAGCCGTCGGTCGGTGTCGTGTGGGTCCTGGTAGAGGTGATCCAGTCGGGCGGTGTTGAAACTGGACGATCGGCGGACCACACCGTGCACGGTGTAGCCGCGCGACAGTAGGAGTTCGGCCAGATAGGACCCGTCCTGGCCGGTGATTCCGGTGATCAGCGCAGTCTTCGACATGTTGCCCCCGTGTGGCGCGTCCGCCGCTCCGGTTGCCCAGGGCGACCGAACCTGTACGGAGGGTAGTACATTCGGGCCCTGACACGTGCCAAGCGCGTGCGCACCGGACCGTGCGACGTCCAGATCACCGCCGGCCACAAACGGGGAGAACACCGTGGACCTTCGCGACTTCATCCGCCTGCTGCGCCGGCGTTGGCGTTTGGTGGTGGCACTGACCCTGGTCGGGATCGGCGCCGCCGTCGGCCTCACCGAGGCCACCACCCCGATGTACCAGGCCTCGGTGCGGACCTTCGTGTCCCTTCGGGACTCGGGTGGTTCGGCCAGTGCCTACCAGGACAACCTGTTCAGCCAGGCCAGGGTGAAGTCCTACGCGAAGATCGTGGACTCCCCGTCGATCACCACCGCGGTGATCAGGGACCTCAAGCTCTCGCTGAGTTCCGAGCAACTGTCCGAACGGATCACCGCGAGTGTTCCGGTGGACACCGTCCTCGTTGACATCACCGTGCGGGACAGCTCTCCCTCACGGGCCAGGGACATGGCCAACGCGGTCGGGGCCCGGTTCGCCACCGTGGTGGGCGAGCTGGAGCAGCCGGCCGACAGTCGAGAGTCTCCGGTCAGTGTGACCGTGGTGCGGCCGGCCGACCGACCCGGCGCCCCGGTCTCGCCGCGGATACCACTGAACGTCGGACTCGGGGTGTTGGTGGGACTCGGTTTGGGCGTCGGGCTGGCGGTACTCCGGGACTCGCTGGACAGCAGCGTGAAGACCCGGGCGGACCTCCAGGCACTCACCGGCAACGGCGCACTGGGTGTCATCGGGTTCGACCGGCGGGCCAGGTCCAACCCGCTGGTCACCCAGGTCGACTCGCGCAGCCCGCGGGCCGAGGAGTTCCGTGGCCTGCGGACGAACCTTCGTTTCGTCGACGTGGACCGGCCACCGAAGCTGGTCGTGCTGACCAGTTGCCTCAGCGCGGAGGGTAAGTCCACCACCACCTGCAACCTCGGTCTGACCATGGCCAGTGCGGGAATACGGACCATCGTGGTCGAGGCCGACCTACGAAATCCCAGTGTCGCCGACTATCTGGGTCTGGAGGGCGCGGTCGGGTTGACCGACGTGCTGGCCGGCGGAGCCCGACTCGATGACGTGTTGCAGCAGTGGGGGGACCTGCCGATGCAGGTACTGGCCAGCGGAGAACTGCCACCCAACCCGAGCGAACTGCTCAGCTCCGCTCAGATGGCCGATCTGCTGGCCCAACTGCGCGCACGGGCCGACTTCGTGTTGATCGACACCCCGCCGGTGATCCCGGTCACCGACGCCGCAGTGCTCGCCCGGGAGTGCGACGGGGCGATCCTGGTGGTCCGACATGGACGGACCGACCGAGACCTGGTCCGACGGGCGGTGGAGTCCCTGAACAACGTGGGCACACGGTTGCTCGGCACCGTGCTCACCATGGCGCCGACGAAGGGCAGGCAGGGGTACTACTACGCGCGCTCGGGCGGCCGGTACCGGCCCGAGTCGGCCACCCCGGTACGGGTGGTCGCGACGGTTCCGGCCGGTGGGGCCACCGACACGGACCTCGACGCGGACAGCGGTGCGAGTGGCGGTGCGGATGTCGGCACCGGTACAGCCGCCGGTACGACAACGGCATCCGGTGGTGCGACCCGGCAGCCGGCCGAGTCCAACCCCACGGCGAACTGAGCCGCTGCCAGTCTGGCGAGGGCGCGGCCGGGATGGAGTCATCCCGGCCACGCGCCCGGTCTACCCGCCCTGGTCCCGTTCCGGGTTCGGCCCCTACCCAGTCTGTTTCGCCGGCCTGTTCTGTCTGTGGCGACCGGTCTGTTCGGTAGCAGACCGTTCGGTCCCGGCCAGTCTGTACGGTCCGACCAGGCCGGTACGGCCAGGCCCGGCGCGGCCCGCGGGCGTGACGTTCTTGCGTGAGGACATCTGCCGGCCGAGCTGGGGTTGGGACCCGGCGTACCGAGCGACAGGGCATGAGAAGGGGCGGGCCGCCGGGGCGCTGTGCGCACCCGGCG
>DATCXL010000456.1:0-8457 GCA_036565825.1 Mycobacteriales bacterium | reverse complement strand
CGAGCCGTTCGAACCCTGGACCGGCTCGTGCCGGACCGCCCGGATGGCTCGGTCAACCCGGCCGCCCTGGTTGGGGCGAGCACGGCCGAGCCGGCGGCGCGCAGGGCCCCGACCAGCGGCCCCGTGGCCTGGCCGGTGGATCGGGCGACCCGCATGCTGTCGGCGTGTGGGGTGCGGGTGCCCCGGATGGAGGTGGTCACCGACCACGCGGCGCTGCTCGCCGCGGTCGAGCAGATCGGTTACCCGGTCTGTCTGAAGACGGCAGATCCGCGGGTGGTGCACAAGTCCGACGTGGGCGGCGTGTACGTCGGCCTGGCCGGTGCGGGAGATGTCGACCGGGCCGCGAAAGCCCTGTGGGAGCGGAACCCGACGACGAGCCTGATGGTGATGCCGAGCTTCCCGCGGGCCTTCGAGATGCTCGTCGGCGGTTTCCACGATCCGCACTTCGGGCCCGTGGTGATGGTGGGGCGGGGCGGCGTGCTGACCGAGATCGAGGCCGACACCAGCCTGGTGACAGGCGAGATCACCGCAGCCGCGGTGCAGGCGGCGATCGAGCGGTTGAGGTGCTATCCGGTCCTACGTGGTTACCGGGGAAGCCCACCGCTGGCCGTTGGCGCACTGCGTGACATCGCTGTCGCGCTCGGCGTCGCGGTCAGTTCGGACCCGGCCCTGTCCATCGATCTGAACCCGGTGCTGGTGTATCCGGAGCGGTGTGCGGTCGCCGACGTACGGGTGCTGTCGGCTGTCGTACCCGGCGACGGCAACACCACCAACCAGTCGGAATCTGGTGCCTGATGGCCCGGGTCGGTCAGCGGACGGTGGGGCCGCCCACCCTGCTGCTCGACGGCTTCGGGATCCTGGAGAGTCCGGTGGCCGGAGACGACGGCGAGATCTACTTCTCGGACGTCCAGGCGGGCGGCGTCTTCCGGCTACACGGCGGCAACCCGGAGACCGTGATTCCGCATCGTCGGGGCATCGGCGGAATCGCCAGGTGCCGGGACGGCTCCCTCATCGTCACCGGTCGGAACGTTGCCCGCAAGACCTTCCATGGCACGGGCACGGTGCTCTGCGAGAACGACCCCGCCGGGGGAGTGTCCAGCTTCAACGACGTGGCGGTGGACCGGGTGGGGCGGGTGTACGTCGGGGCGCTGAATCTTCGGCCGCCAACCCCTGACGGTGTGGCCGGGCCGGCGTCGTTGGTGCTGGTCGAGAACGACGCCACGGTGCGGGTGGTGGCCACCGGACTTCGGTTCCCGAACGGCCTGGCGTTCACCGGGGACGCCGGGGACACCTGGGACGCCGGGGGGACAGGGGACACCAGGGAGACCGGCCGCCTACTGGTCGTGGACTCCGAGTTCGGATCCGTACTGTCGTACCGGGTCGGCGTACACGGTGAGCTGTCGGATCGTCGGATCTTCGCGCAGTGGGATGACGCGGTTCCAGATGGTCTGGCGGTCGGGCGGGACGGCACGGTGTGGGTGGCCCTGGCCGCCGGCGGCGGGGGTTTCGTGGACGTCCTCGATCCGGGTGGACGGTCCTGTCACAGGATCGCGTTCACCGAATCTCTGGTCACCAATGTTGCCTTTGGTTCCCGCGGCTCACCGCGGCTGTACGTGACAACCGGGTCGAACCGCGAACTGCCCGGTAACGGGCGACTGTACGTGTGTGAGGTCGACACTCCCGGTGTTCGGATCAGTCGGGCCGAGGTACGTCCCCGAGGGGATGGGGAAAGTGAGACGCGGTCGATGGTCTTCGACGGTTCGTAGGTCCGTGCCGAACGTGATGTGTGGTCGAACGCGGGCGGGGCGTCATGTTGGTTCGACGCTGCCGCCGTGCGACGGCGGAGTTGGTGTCGTGGCGTGCTCGGGTAACGGCACCAAAAAGAGGTCTTGACTTCTATCGATCGATCGATAGTATTCACTTTGTTCGCGAACGCAGCGGAAACCGGTGCAGCCGAGACGGGATATGGTCGGGCGCAGGCGCCGCTTCACAGAATGGGCAACAAGTGCCAGTCGAATACGTCGTCGAAGACGGCATCGCGCACATCGGACTGAACCGGCCGGAGCGGCTCAACGCGGTCAGTCTGGATCTGGTGGAGGGTCTGTGTGGTGCACTTGAGGAAGCCATTCGGGATGAGGTCGGGGCAGCGGTCCTGTTCGGCCGGGGCAGGGCGTTCTGCGCCGGTTACGACCTGAAGCAGGAACCAAACGACGCGGGTTACACCAGTAGTCGCCGCGAGGTCGAGCGAATCCAGGACGTCACCCGACTCATCCGCAGGGCCCCCTTCCCGGTGGTGGCGGCCGTGCACGGCTACGCACTCGGGGCGGGTTGTGAGTTCGCGCTGTGCAGCGACCTGGTGGTGGCGGCGGAAGACACGGTCTTCGGTTTTCCCGAAGTCGGGGTCGGCCTCAGTATCACAGGCGGGATTTCTCATATCCTGCCCCTGGCGGTGGGCATAGCCAGGGCCAAGGAACTGGTGTTCCTTGGTGGCCGGTTCGGCGCGGTCGAGGCCAGACAGTTGGGATTGGTGAACTCGGTGGTCGCCCGTGCGGAACTGATGGACGAGGCGCTGCGCCTGGCGCAGGCGTTGGCGGCTCTTCCCCGGAAGGCGCTCGGCCTGGCGAAGATCGCCCTCGACCGGGGCCCACAGAACGACCTCAGTTGTGCACTCGAGTTGGAAACACTGCACGCCCTGGAGACGCGAGGCTCGACAGAGGCGACGCAGGCTGCCGCGTCCTTCCGAAAACAGTCGTAACAAACTACCTCCCGGGACCGATATGACGAACCGGATGAGTTGTCAGACACAACTTCCATTTATCTCAGTTCAGTCGGTGTCCAAACGCTACGGTGCGACGACCGTTCTACAGGACGTGTCGATCGACATAATGTCCGGCAACTGCCTTGCCCTGATCGGGGAGAACGGGGCGGGCAAGTCCTCACTGGTGAAGATCCTCAGCGGCATCATCCAACCCACCGAGGGATGGATGGATATGCAGGGCGTACGCACCAGATTCGGGTCACCCCGAGAGGCGCAGGCCGCCGGAATCGCGATAATCCCGCAGGAACTCGCCTACGTCCCCAACATGACGGTGGGGGAGAACCTGCTGCTGGGACGGTGGCCGCAACGGCTGGCCTGCACGTCCTCGCGTCGCATCCGTACGGTGGCCCGCCGGCTCCTCGAAGAACTCGACCTGGGGCTGGACCCGGACCTGCTCATGACCGAGTTGGGACTCGCCCAACGTCAGTTGGTCGAGATCGGCAAGGCGCTGTCCGCCGACGCGCGCCTGGTCATCCTGGACGAGCCGACCGCCTCCCTCAACGGGGTCGAGGCCGAGCGACTGTTGGACACGCTCACCGCCATGAAACGGCGCGGGGTCGCGCTGGTCTACATCAGCCACCGTCTGGAGGAGTGCTTCCGACTGGCCGACCAGATGGTCGTACTGCGAAACGGTCAGGTGGCGGCTCGCCGGACACCGTCCGGGACCACGCCGAAACAGGTGGTCACCGACATGCTGGGCAGAGACTACGTCGAACCACACCTGACCGCGGCGAGCCAGCGGTCCGAGGACGCCCCGGTGGTCCGGGTGATCGACTGGAGAACCGAACAGATCCCACGGTTGCAGGGGATCGACTTCGAGGCACACCGGGGCGAGGTCGTCGCGATCTTCGGGCTGGTCGGATCGGGTGCCGAGCGCATCGCGCAGGGGTTGGGTGGACACACCAGGTCTCGGATCACCGGGTCGATAGAGATCAGCGGGGTACGCGGCCGCCCGTTCCGCAGTCCCGCGGCCGCCCGGCGCGCCCGGGTGGGGTACGTCCCGGCCGAGCGGAAGACCGACGGTCTGGCCCTGGCCAGGCCGATCCAGGAGGCACTGACGGTGCTGGTTTCGGGCAGGGTCTCCCGGGGTGGGGTGGTCACCCGGCGGGGCGAACACCGGTTCGCGATGAAACTGGTCAGCAGGTTCGGAATCCACTGCCGTTCCCCGCAACAGTCGGTTGGCGAACTCAGCGGAGGAAACCAACAGAAGGTCCTGCTCGCCGGTCGGTTGGCGGCGACGCCGGATCTGCTGGTGCTGCACGAGCCGACCCGTGGGGTCGATGTCGGCGCGCGCGCCCAGATCCACGAACTCATCGTAGAGACCGCCAGGAACGGGGCGGCGGTCGTGGTGGTCACCTCTGACCTGGCCGAGGCCGTCGCGGTCGCGGACCGCCTGCACGTGGTTCGTAACGGGGTGATCGTCGAGCGACTGAGCGGGGCGGCGAAGACGGAGAGTGCGGCGCTGACCGCCGCGACCGCCGCGACCGCGGCGACCACGGACACGGCGTCATCCGAGAGTGTCGACGATGGGATCCGGGCACGGTGACGAAAATGACGAACACATCGGAGGCCCAGGTGGGCACCGGGCCGGCAACCGGCCCGGGTCGCGGACTGTCGGTGGTGTCCCGGGCACTGCGTGGACGGTCCGCGGTCACCTCGGGAGTACTGGTTTTCTACGTGGTGCTCTCCACGTTCTTCTGGCTTCAGGTACCCGGTTTTGGAAGCTACAACAACGCGGTCAACATCATCTCCACCGCGAGTGTGGTCATGGTCGTCTCACTCGGCCAGGCACTGGCGATCATCTCCGGCGGTTTCGACCTTTCGGTGGGTGGGGTCGTTCCACTCGGAGCCGTCGTCTTCGCGCAACTCACCAACGGCGGAATGTCGATTCCGATGTCGCTGGTCCTGGTGCTGCTGGTCGGTACCGCTGTCGGTGGGATAAACGCCCTGCTCATCGGCCCGTTCGGTATCAACCCGCTCATCGCGACGCTCGGGACGCTGTCGATCACCGGCGGTATCGCGTTCACGGTCGCCAACGGGGTCACCCTGCAACTCCGGCCAGAAGCCGGCATCCTCGGTGACCCGACCGTCGCGCAGCTTCCCTACTTCGCTTTTCTGGTGGTCGGACTGGGCGTTTTCGTCCACCTGCTACTTCGCTACACCGTGCTCGGTCGCCGTATCTACACGGTGGGTGGTAACAGTGAGGCGGCTCGCCTCGCCGGGATCAGGGTTGGTCTGGTCCTGTTCGGGGTGTATGGCCTGTCCGGGGCACTGGCGTCCCTGGCCGGGGTGGTCGCGGCCAGCCAGGTCCTCGCCGCCACCGGCGACATCGGGGCGACCACCACGCTGGTCAGCGTCGCCGCGGTGGTACTCGGCGGTGCCGCGCTCACCGGCGGCACGGGCGGAGTTCCCGGGACCGTACTGGGGGTGCTCCTGCTCGCCACCGTCGCGAACGGGATGAACATCATGCGGGTTCCTGCCTTCTACCAGCAGATCGTGACCGGAGCGGTGCTCCTGTTCGCCGTCGGATTCGGACGGCTTCAGGAGACCTTCCGCGATCGGAGGTGAATCTTCAACCCGCACACGTTCCGACCAACACCAGCCGAATCGAACGAACCAACAGTCGAGGGAAGTGATCTTTGATGAGAGCCGTGAGGCGCCCCCGCCTTTGGGGAGCGTATGCCCAGCGGGCCGGAGTGGTGGTGGCCGTGGGCGCGATGCTTGCGGTCACCGCGTGTTCGGCACAGCCGTCCGACTCGAAGTCGGCCGACGGTAACGGTGACAACAAGAGCTCCGGTACGAACTCTGATGCGCCCGTCCGTAAGATCGCCTTCGCCGTGAACAACCAGTCCGCCGGTCAGTTCGTGGAACTGGCCGAGAGGTTCGTGGAGTACGGCGAGAAGGCCGGCATCACCGTCGACATCTACAACAACGACTCCAACGGGTCCACCGCGATCAGTAACGCGCAGTTGATGGTCCAGGCCAAACCGGATGTCATCGTGGAGTTCCCGCC
Organism: Mycobacteriales bacterium; assembly: GCA_036565825.1. GTDB lineage: Bacteria > Actinomycetota > Actinomycetes > Mycobacteriales > DASULA01 > DASULA01. Next base: position 2,626 of record DATCXL010000456.1, on the reverse strand, counting down.
GGTCGCGGACGCCACCGGGCGGTTGACCAGCATCTTCAAGGCGTCGGGTATCCCGTGTATCGCGGTGAACATCCCGGTGGAGGGCTGCGCGTTCTTCAACCAGTCACAGGAGACGTTCGCCAAGCTCCAGGCCGAGAACTTCGCGAAGCTGATGAAGGATCGCGGCTGGGACGGCACGAACACCACCGTGGTGATCGAGCAGGGTTCCAAGCTCGGCCCCACCGTGAACATCGCGGTGACCAAGTTCTACGAGGAGATCGCCAAGCTCGTCCCGGGGATGACCCAGGTCAAGGCCGAGGACATCACCCCGCAGACCACGGTCATCTCACCGACCGGCCTGCAGATCGACACCGGGGTGAGCGCCTCGGTGTCCTACACCGCCTTCAGCCAGGCACTGCAGACCATTCCCAAGGACCGGAACGTCGTCGTGTACGCGATCAGTGACGACGACATCATCGGTACCGACCGGGCACTGGTCCAGGCCGGACGCCAGGACAAGGCGATGATGGCCGGCTTCGGCTGCGACGCCAACGCCGTCAAGGGCCTGCGGGACAACCCCGCCTGGGTCGGTGACAGCTGTGGCTTCTTCACCTACTGGGGCGAGTTCCTGGTCGCGATGTCGGTCGCGGTGAAGAACGGTGCCCAGACTCCGCCGACCACGTTCTCGCCGATGGTGGTGCTCACCAAGGACAACGTGGACGACTACTTCGCGCCCGGCACCACAGTGCCGAAGGGCATGCCGCCGCTTCCGGACGAGTCCAAGTACCTGGGTGACACCGGAATCCTCCAGAAGTTCGGAAACGTAGAGGGTCTCTCCTGAGACCTGACAGTCACACAGGTGGGCCGGTCGGCGGATCCGACGGATCCAGGAGATTCGACGGATCCGCGCCGGTCCACCGGATGGGAGACACGATGTCTGTTCCTACCCCGAGGTCCGCGGACCCGGCGGCACGTCCGTTGGCCGGGGTTCGGGTGCTCGATGTGAGTCGGGTTGTCTCGGGTCCTTTCGCGACCCGACTGCTGTCCGACCTCGGTGCGGACGTCGTGAAGATCGAGCCACCGGTGGGTGACGAGACCCGCGCCTACGGGTTGCGGATAGGCGGACTGTCTGGCAGCTACATCCAGCAGAACGTCGGAAAGAGCAACGTCTGCATCGACCTGAAGGCGCCCGGTGGCCGGGAGTTGTTGCTGCGCATGGCCGAGGTCGCCGACCTCATGGTCGAGAACTTCCGACCGGGGGTGCTCGACCGGCTGGGCATCGGTTGGGGGGTGCTGCGGCAGCACAACCCGGGCCTCATCCTGCTGTCGATCACGGGGTTCGGACAGTACGGCCCGGCCAGTGCGCGTAAGGCGTACGCGCCGGTGATCCACGCCGAGACCGGGCTGGTGGCCAGGCAGGCGCACTTCGACGCCCGCCCGCCCAGCGACCCGATGCCGTCGGTGGCCGACACCAACGCCTCCCTGCACGGCGTCATCGCCGCGCTGGCGGCGCTGCACATGCGGGGGCGGACCGGCGTGGGCCAGCACATCGACATCGCGATGACCGACGCGATGCTGACCACCGACGACTATTCGCACCATGCGCTGGACGACTTCCCGATCCTCCGGGTCGGCGGGGACGTCTGGGAGGCTCCGGGCGGGCAACTGCTCACCGCGGGTCTGTTCGAGCTCAACTGGCAGCGGATGTCCGCCAGCTATCCCGACGTGTTCGCCCCGGACGCGGCCGGCTACGCCGACGCCCCGGTCCGGATGGCGGCGGTACAGCGGTGGATCTCCGACTTCCCCGGGCGGAGCGAACTGCTGGAGGCTCTGGACACCGCCGGCGTTCCCTGGGCCGACGTCCGGCAACCGATGGATGTCTTCGACAGCGACTGGGCCCGGGCCCGCCAGACGTGTGCCGAGATCGACGACCGGGCCGGCGGCACCCGGCGGGTCGTCCAGTCTCCGTACAAGTACTCCGACGCCCACAGTGGACTGGTGCCCCGGATCGCATTCCGGGGCGAGGACAACGAGACCGCGCTGCGCCGCTGGTTGGACGTGGACGCCGACGAACTGGAGGAGTTGGCCACGGCCGGCGTACTGCTCGCCGAGAGCGTGGGCGCGCCCGAGGACTGATCGACGCCGGTGCCGGGTGGCTCTGACAGCCGGGTGGGTCGGACGGCCGGTGGTCGCAGCCGGCAGGCAACGTTGAGGGGAGATTGAGATCGTGGTCGGTCGATGCACGCGGGTGTCCTCCCAGGGCAGGACCATCACCGAGGCGGACATAGTGGCGTTCGCCGGTTTCACCGGCGACTTCATGTCGTTGCACGTTGACGAGGAGTACGCAAGAACCACGCCGTTCGGATCGCGGATCCTGCATGGAAACGCGGTCCTGTCCATCGCCAGTGGACTACTCGTCCGTACCGGGGCCTTCGAGGGGCACCTGGGCATGCTGGGGATGGAGTTCCGACTGCCCCTTGCGGTGCGACCCGGGGACACCATCCGGGCCGAGCTGTCCGAACGCTCGGTCCGGATGGACTCCACCGGACGCCGGGAGGTGGTCGTCTACGACATGACGGTGTTCAACCAGCGGAACGAGGGTGTCCTGGTGGGAACCTGGACCCAACTGCGACCGGCGGCCGCCGAA
>DATCXL010000450.1:0-5142 GCA_036565825.1 Mycobacteriales bacterium | reverse complement strand
GCATTCCCCGCGGCAACGCCGTCCCCGGGGTTTCCGACCTCGACGTGCTGCTCGCCCTCCACGACGAACCCGCCGAGGCCGACCGCGCCGACGCCACGCTGATCGAGAACGCGCTCGACCGCGCGTTCGGCCAGATCAACGGCGTCGGCATCGGCGTGTCCAGCGCGCGCAGCCTGCTCAGCGACCTCGAACGCCACGACGGCGGTTTCTTCGTGGCATGCCTGTGTACCCCGCTGCTGGGAGACGACCTGGCCGAGCACCTACCCCGGTGTGTCGCCCCACCTCGCTGCTCGCCCGCGAGACGAACGGCGACCTCGGCCTGCTGCTCCCACGCTGGCGTACCCGGGCCGCGCAAGCCGGCACGGACGGCGAACGCAGGGCCCTCAGCCGTATCGTGGCCCGCCGCATCGTGCGCACCGGGTTCACCCTGATCATGCCCCGCTGGGGTGGCTGGACCAGCGACCTCAACGCATCCGCCGAACTCTTCGGCCGCTACCACCCCGGACGCGTCGAGCAGATGCGCATCGCCGCGACCACCGGCCGCACACTCTCCAGCGATCCGGCAGTGCTCGCCATGCTCATCGAGGACCTGGGTCCCTGGCTCGCCACCGAATACACAGCCGTACACGGCGAGAAGACACCCCGCCCCTGAACGGCACCCGAAGGCGTGGCGCTTCGTCCGGTCGGTGTACTCGGCCAGGTAACCCGCGGCCGGCGAGACGAGTTCACCAACCGAGCGGGGATTCGCGCGCCGCGCCATTCGGGCGATGCTGGCATGTACCTCACCCACTGGAGAAGTCGAGCGCTAATGTTCGGAAGCCGGATCGCCCCGGCCGACATCTGTGTGATGACCCGCACCCGTGGCCTGGGCACCGAGGTGGCCCAGGCGCTGACCGACGGCGGCCTGGATGTGTTGGTGCTGGGCCCTGACACCTCCGACGACCCGAAGCGTCCCGGTGTGCGGGTGGCCACCATGCACCGCGCCAAGGGTCTGGAGTTCCAGGCCGTCGCCCTGGTGAGAGTGGAGGAGGGCACCATTCCGGTGCCGTCGCCGGTCGCCGCTGACGGCGGCGACCATGACCACCTACAGCAGGAGCGGTGCCTGCTCTACGTCGCCGGTTCCCGTGCCCGCGAACGCCTGTCGGTCACCTGGACCGGCAAACCCTCTCCACTGCTGCCCCGACCAACCGCTGTGGCAGTGCTCGAATCAGGGAGGTCACCTTGGCCAAATACGACCCGCTCCGCGACTTCCTCCGCCGACGGACAACCCAGATCGCCATGACCTTCGACGAGGTCGCAGACCTGGTCGGAGGGCTTCCCAAGTCCGCCTACGACTGGCAGCTCTGGTGGCGTAACGACGACCCGCATGTCCAAGCCCAGGCATGGGGAGCCGCCGGCTTCGACGCCGAACCGGATCGTGCCCGCCGGGTGGTCCGCTTCACCCCGAAACACTGATCTTCCGGGTAATACTCGGTCTGGCAACAACGGGCCTGTCGTCATGAAAGGCTCAGGCCGTTTGTCTGTCGCAATTCGCTGTGGCTGGAGGCAGCCTTGCCTGACCTGTCTCGTTCGACGGTCTCGTTACCCACCTGGGTGGTCACCCTTGCGGTCTTCGTTGCGGGCGGGTTGGTTGGCGCGATCGTCGTCCTCGTGGTGACAGGAAGGCCATCCTCGGACTCGCGTCGGGTTGGAACGCCGCAGGCCGCCGCGGTGGATGCCGTGGCTTCGTCCCAGGCCCCGCCCGTGGCGCGGTCGCCCTCGCCGAGGCCTTCACCAACCACAACAGCGAGCGATCCGACGCACCCACCAACCACCACACCGGCGGCGCCCCCCACCTCGGCTCCGCCTCCGCCGCATCCCAACGGCACGCTCCAGATCCTTACCCTCGACGCTGGTTCGGACTACGGCCAGGAAGAGTCCACCGGGAGTTGTTCTCCATGGAAGGTGAGACTGGTGAATGACAGCGACACCGAGATCCGTGAGTTGACGTTCAACTCGGAGTCCGCTGAGTTCACCGACTTCTCGAACTACGATGCGAAGACGGACAGCTTTCCGACTCGGCCCGCGACGACGCCTCGGCCGGTAGAGATCAACCTGTCGTTGCCTGCTCACACGGCGCAGGATCTGCGGTTCAGGACCTGCTCCAGTTCCCCCTCGCCGGGCGGCTCCTACGAGTTTGGAGTCGTCCCGGCGGCCGAGCAGGCCTTCATCTGGGCAACGGGGTACCGCGGCCGGACCTGCCTCGGGTTGAGCTGCTGACCCGCGCACGGCGTGATCCGGTGCCATCTGAGGTGACGCGGCCTGACCCTGCGTCTCGACTCGTTCACTGGTGTTGGGCTTACCGAACGTGCCCGCTTCGGGCTTACTGATCCAAGTGATCTTTGTTCTGGATCCATAATACGATTTTGAAATGGTTTTGGCAGAAGAGTGATTTTGATGGTTTGTGCGCTTACGTCTTCTGTTTGCTGGATCGATATGGTAGTTCTCTTGTTCGGGTAGCTGGATACGGACCCACCGTTAACCGGAGGCGGTGACGCGGTGAACCGTTCTACTGATCATGTGCCGATTCGAGGACCCCCGCACGGAATGATCTTCCCGAACGATGGTGATATTTCTAATCGAAGGGGGCTTCATGCAACTGCGTTTGGTGCGTCGGGTTGTTGCGACGCTTGGTGCGATAACCTTACTCTCGGCTGGCCTGTTCACCTCTGACGCGGCGATGGCGTCTTCCCGGGACTCGGCTCCGGCGCCTGCCGCCTCTTCCTCGTCGCCCTACGGGCACTACACGGCCGGCCGACCCGCAACCGCCACCGACCTGACCCCTGATCTGGTCTCCTCGTCCTCCTGTGGGACCGGCCGCATCGCGGTCTCAAGCCCGTTCGCTACGTTGTTCGTCCGGTCGGCACCCAACACCAGTGCCCCGTTTGCCACCGACCCGGCGCCGAACGGGGCGCAGTTCGACTGCATCGCGGTCGTGCCCGGTGAGCCCTACAGCGTGTGCGGCGTCACCGGTAATGGCTGGATGCTGATACCGCTGTTCGGGCGGCCTCCGACAGATGTCGGCTTCGCACCCGCATCGTGCTTCTCAGACGTCTGATAATTGGTATCTGACAAAAAGGGTGACCCGGGCTCGCCAATTTCGCGAGCCCGGGTCACTCGTTGCCTTTGACAGGGACTTACTCCGAGGCGTGCCGGTGCGATTCCTCGTCGAGTGCGTGCAGGGCCAGGGTGGAGTGGGCGAAGGCGCCGCCCGCGCGCATCTCGGCGGCCACCCAGATGGCCTCCATGATCTCCTCGTCGGTGGCGCCCTTGCGGTGCGCGACCTTGGTGTGACCGGCGATGCAGTACGGGCACTGGGTCACGTGCGCCACGGCGACCGCGATGAGCTGTTTGGTCTTCTCCGGCAGCGCGCCCTCGGCGAAGACCTGCTTGCTGAAGTCGGTGAACGCCTGGTGGATGTCCGGGGCGAGTTCTCGGCGACGCTTGCCAATCTCGGGAGTAGCCGCTGGGTAAACCTCGTCAGCCATGGTCAGGTCCTTTCCGAGAGGGCGCGCCGCATCAGTCCGGGCGATTCACCACATAACGGTAGACCTTGGCCATCTGGCCGAAGCGGCGGGCTCATGGTCGCCTCGGCCATCAGACGTGACAGCGGCAAGGTCACGGCCGTCGGCTTGACGCGTGCCCGAGTTTACACCGGTTCGCCTTGTGAAAATAGACCCAGTTCGGGGTCGGACTGTGCTCAGAACTGCTCAGGTGGGCCCGATCCGGGCGAGCACCAGACCGATCGGGATGGTCACCAGCAGGACGAGCACCAGAATCCGGAAGGTGTGCAGCGGCCAGCCTCCCAGCCGCGCGGTTCCGGTAGTGGTGTCGGCACCCGCGCCCGCGCCACGTACCGCCCGGATCATCAGGACCAGGGTGACCAACAGCACCAGTCCGCCGACATCGACCAGCGTCGTGGCCTCCAGCAGCGTGCCGGCGATGACCGCCGCGTTGCCGACGTTCCAGGTGGCGAGTTCCACGTTGAGGACCCGTCGCGACGGGACACGCCGGGCGAGCACCGCCTGGCCGATTCCCAGGCCGGCCTGCGAAACACCCGCGACCAGCACCAGGTAGGCAGCCGCCCACGAACCATGCTCGGACGCCACCGGCGCGGTGGCCGCGGCCACCAGTCCACCGATGACCACGAAGACAACCCCCAGCACCGCGAAGGGCAGTGCGGCGCGACGCCGTTCGGGCTCCATAGACCCAATGGTACTTGTAACAATCCGTAGCCTGGCGGCGACACAGCGCACCCGTGCCTGCAGACCCCTTCTCCCTCCGCGCGCCGATCTTGGTCTCGTTGTTGTCTTTTCACAGATTTGACAGCGACAAGACCAAGATCGGTGCGGGTCGTCGCTACTGACCGTTGGGCACGGAACTGATGAAGGTGAGGAGAAGTGTCGCGGTCCGCGGCGGATCCTCGAGCATGGGTGAGTGTCCAACACCGGGCAGCAACTCGACTCTCGCGCCCGTAACGGCGCGGTACAAGGCGGCGGATGAGGAGGATCGCCACCTCTGGTCCTGCTCGCCGAAGATCACCAGCAGTGGTTTGCCGAGGGGTGTGAGCCGGTCGGGGAGCGGACGCTGCTTGAGATAGTCGTCGGACGCATGTGACGCCGCGGTGAGCGAGTGGTACGTCATGCCGCGCGTATCCTCGACGAGCTGCTGCGGGATCTTGAATCCTGGCGCGTACGCGGTGCTCAAACCCCGGCGGATGATGCCGTCGGTTCGAAGTCGCCACAGTAGTTGCCCCAACACGGGGGCAAAGATGAGCTTGCCGACAGGCCCGTCGGAGATGAAGGCGTCCATGCGAGGTCCGGTGTCGATGAGCGCCAGCGCGGTCACCAGGTCGCCACGTTGCTCGGCGAGGGCGCTGGCGACGTAGCCGCCAGTGGAATGGCCGACGACGACGGCGTGCGTGACGCCGAGCCGGTCCAGTGCCTGGCCGACCCGGTGTCCCTGCTGTGAGATCGCGTAACCGCCGCCGGCCGGCTTGGCGGACCGGCCGTGCCCGAGCAGGTCGATCCGGATGACGCGATAGGACCTCGCCAACATCGGAACCACCCGATCCCACCAGTGGGTTGAGGCGCCGAGCCCGTG
>DATCXL010000446.1:0-4275 GCA_036565825.1 Mycobacteriales bacterium | reverse complement strand
CGGGTCGTGGGGATCCACTCTGATCCTCGCCTACGCCGAGCGGTACCCCGAGCGGGTGTCGGAGGTCGTCATCACCAGCGTCACCACAAGCCGGCCTTCGGAGATCGACTGGCTCTACCGGGGGGTCGGGCGGTTCTTCCCGGCCGCGTGGGAGCGGTTCCGCGACGCCGTGCCGGAGGCCGACCGGGACGGTGGTCTGCTCGCCGGGTACGCCCGGCTGATGGAGGACCCCGACCCGCGGGTGCGGGCCAGGGCTGCGACCGACTGGGTCACCTGGGAGGACGCGGTGATCTCGTTGGAGCCGAACGGGACGCCGAACGCCTACAGCGACCGTCCGCCGGACGGCCTGCTGGCGTTGGTCCGGATCTGCGCGCACTACTTCTCACACGACATGTGGCTCGAGGATGGCGTGCTGCTGCGCGACGCCGGCCGGCTGGCCGGCATCCCCGCGGTGCTCATCCACGGCCGGCACGACCTGGGCGGACCGGTCATCACCGCATGGGAACTGGCCCGTGCCTGGCCCGGCTCGGAACTGGTCGTCGTCGAGGACTCCGGGCACACCGGCAGCGGCGAGATGCAACGGCGCAAGCGCGTCACGCTCGACGCCTTCGCCGGACGGTGAGCCGACGTGATCCCGGGCATCTGAGAATTCACGACTCACCTTTTCCCGCACCCTGGGCTTTGTTTGTTGAATTCACTCGTTGGGGTGATCAAAGGGCGGCGGGATCGACGTAGAATTGGTGACATGGATATCCCGTCTGATTCGATTTCTCGCCACACCGATAACGGTGCTGGCCTGGAATCGGGCGGCGGGTTTCCGGGTACCCGATTCGATTCGGTGGCCGTGGTCAGGGTACTTACCAAATTCGATCCGTCCGAGTTGGATGAGGATGGTCTGTTGCAGGCGATGGTCGAGTCGCAGCAGATCGTTGCGGCAGCCCAGGCCAGGCAGGTCAAGGCGATGGCCGAGTTGACCCGCGGCGTCCGCGCACGTTCGGGCACCCGTTTGGGGAGTTCGTCGCCGACGAGGTCGCCCTGGAACTGTGCCTGACCCGGCGGGCGGCGGAGAACCGGCTGGGCCAGGCCGTGGAGATGACCACCCGCACACCAGCGGTACTCCACGCCCTGGAGGCGGGGAGGCTGGACCTGTACCGGGCCTCGGCCATCACCGACGCCACCTACGGGTTGGACGACCCCACCGCCGCGCAAGTTGCCACCGAGGTGGTGGACCGGGTCGAGCGGCGGAACGCCTCGGAGATACGCCGCCTCGTGCGACGGGCCGTGTTGCGGGTCGACCCCGAGAGTGCGGAGCGCCGACGCCAGCGGGCCCGGGCCGACCGGAAGGTGGTCCTCACCCCGCTGGACGACGGCATGGCCGAACTCACCGCGTTCCTGCCCGCCGACCAAGCCACCGCCGTCTATCGGAAGGTGGATGCCCTGGCCCGGGGTGCGCGGGTGCCTGGGGACCAGCGGGGTGCGGACGCGCGGCGGGCTGATGTGTTCGTCAACCTGCTGTTGGGCCGCCGCGACCCCGGTGTGGCCGGTGAACCCGACGGAGTGCGGCCGTTGGTCCACGTCACCGTGGCCGCCACCACACTGGCCGGAGCCGACGACAAGCCGGGGACGTTGGACGGGTACGGGCCGATCGGGGCGGCATTCGCCCGCCAGATCGCCGCCGACCCGACCGGGGTGTGGAAGTGGCTGGTCACCGACCCGGTGGACGGGTCACTGGTCGAGCACTCCCGGAACGCCTACCGGCCACCCGCAGCACTCAACGACTTCGTGCGGGCGCGGGACGGGCGATGCCGGTTTCCTGGTTGTCAACGTTCCGCACAGCACGCGGATTTGGATCACACGATTCCCTGGCCCAAAGGTCCCACCACGGTCGGCAACTTGGGAGCGTTGTGCCGCCGCCATCACCGGCTCAAGCATGAAACAACCTGGCGGCTCACCCAAACCAACGGGCGATTCTGCTGGACGAGCCCGACCGGCCGGAAATACATTACCGAACCCGCACACCACGACCCACCTTGAGAAACGATAACGTGCTGGTGACGTGGAGTTAAATGTCGTAAGCAATGGGATAAGCTGCCGGAGGCAGTCACCGCCGGGGAGCCGACCTGTCTGTGAACCGCCTGGATCACCCGCCCGATCGAGCCGGAGGCCGCGTTGAGTGTGGTGGAGTCATCGTCCCGACCTGACCTCTCCGGTGCGGCCGTGTTGCGGACCACGCGTGACACGGCGCTGTGGGGTTGGTTTCCCACCGACCGGCCGCCGGCGCTGACCATCCCATCCGGCACGGTCGTACGCATCGAGACGATCAACCAGCTCGGGGTGTCCGCGCCGGCTGGCCCGGTGGCGTACTTCGGCGAACTGGGCGTGCCGGCCGACCAGGTGTTACCGGAGATGGCCGAGGTGGCGGCGATCCCGCGTACCCCGGGTTCGAGCGGACACGTCCTGGTCGGGCCGATACACGTGACCGGCGCCGAGCCGGGTGACGTACTGGAGATCCAGGTCCTCGACGTGTCGCCACGGGTCGACTACGGCGTCAACAGCACCGGTCCGAACTGCGGTGTGCTGCCCGACCTGCTCGCCGCCGGATCGACCCGCCTGCTCCGACTGGACCCGGACCACCGGTACTACCAGTTCGCGCCGGGGATCTCGATCCCGTTCCGGCCGTTCATGGGGATCATGGGGGTGGCACCGCCCACCGACGCCGGATTCGTTTCGGCGAACCCGCCGCAGCGGTGGGGCGGCAACCTGGATTTCCGGGAACTCACCGCCGGATCGACGCTGTACCTGCCGGTGTTCCAGCCCGGCGGGCAGTTCTACACCGGCGACAGCCACGGCGCGCAGGGCCACGGCGAGGTCGACCAGACCGCGATCGAGCACTCGATGACGCTGACCGCGCGGTTTGGAGTACGCAGGGGCGGTGGTCTTGAGTGGCCGCGTGCGGAGAACGCCGAGTACGTGTTCTGCACGGGCATCGACGTCGACCTGGACGTCGCGCTTCAGATCTCGGTGGAACAGACCGTGCGGTACCTCGTCGAGAACGCCGCGCTGAGCGTGGCCGACGCGTACGCCCTGTGCAGCGTGGGTGTCGACTTCGTCATCGTCGAGGCGGTGGACGGCACCAAGGTCGTCGCCGGCTACCTCCCCAAGGCCTACCTGCCCAGACGGTAGGCGTGGCCCGAGCTCAGGCGCGGCTCGGGACCCGACCCGGTTCCAGTGTGTAGTCAGCGGGCGGAAACGGCGGGTGCGGTAGCGGAACCGCCAGGTCGGGCCGGGCCACAGCGTGCTGTTACGGCCGGTGCGGTCCAGGTACCAACTCCGGCAGCCACCGGACAGCCACACCGTGCCGGGCATGCTCGACTGGAGTTCGTCGTTGTACGACGCCTGTACCTTCGGGCGCACGTCGGCGGTGACCATGCCGTGCTCCCGCATGCCGCGCAGGCAGCGCAGCACGTGGTTCACCTGCGACTCGATCATGAACACCATCGAGGTGTGGCCAAGCCCGGCGTTCGGGCCAACCAGCATGAACAGGTCAGGAAACCCGGCGACGCTGGTGCCCGGGTATGCCTGCGGGCTGCCCTGCCAAAACGTCGGCGAGCGCCCTGCCGTCCGCGCCCCTGATCAGATCGGCCGCCGGCATGTCGGTGACCCGGAAACCGGTGGCCAGAATGATGGTGTCCACCTGCCGCTCGGTTCCGTCGCCAGTGACCACCACAGGGCATGGTCCGACACCATCGGACCTCCCGAAGGACAGGTGCGCGGCGGTGGCCAACTGCCCCACCACCGCCGCGCACGCTGGGTACCACGGCCACCCTACCGACCAGTAACACCAATGGGTACCCGCGTTCACGACAAACCCTGGGGCTGGGCGTGGGCACACCCGCGACCGGGAGGAGCCCCACTGAGCTCCTCTGTCCTGCTCCAGAACGGAGCAGGACAAAGAAAGGCCCCAACCTCACCGCACAGGGCACACCAGCAGGTCCCGGCGGCAGGCGTTCGGCAGGACGACCGACCGGTGCGGTGGTGGGTCAGTCCGGGCGGGTTTCGGTGTCCAGCCAGTCCAGATAGGACGAATCGCCGCCCAGTACCGGCAGGCACAGGATCTCGGGAACGTGGTAGCCGTGCCGGGCTCGGATGTGCGCCGCCAGCGCCGGGTAACGGTCGAACGCCGTCTTGAAGGTGACCCGCCATTCCTGGGCCGACTCGATCCGGCCCTGCCACCGGTAGGTGCTGACGATGGGACCCGCGACCTGGGCACAGGCG
>DATCXL010000430.1:0-4424 GCA_036565825.1 Mycobacteriales bacterium | reverse complement strand
ACCCGCTCACCGCCGAGCAGACCCGCCAACTCGTCATCGACCTGGTGTCACCGCCCACCGGGGACGAGTCGGCCCTGGTACTGACCGAGGAGATGTACCAGGTCAGTCGAGGCCACCCACTGGCGGTTCGGCTGCTCACCGACGCGCTGCGGGCCGAACACGCCCGCTGGCCGGTCCGGGATCTGCCGTCGGCCCGCAGCCGATTCGATCAACCGATGCCGGTGCCACCGCCGGACGCGCTGCGTGACAGAACCATCGGCGACTACCTGTGGCGCCGGATGCTGCAACGTGTCGCCGAACCCGACGAGTACGAGCGGCTGTCCGACGAGCTGCTGCTGTGCGGGGCGGCGCGCCGTCTCGACGCCGAGATCGTCAGGATTCTGCTGGCCGATCCGGGCCAACCCGGCCCGGTGCACCGGGCCCGGGCCAACCGCTGGCTGGACCAGGTCGCCGAATCCAGCTTCGTGGAGTCCATCGACGGCGACGTGGTCACCTTCCACCCGCTACTGCGGGACCTGTCGGCCCACCGGCTGATCGCCAGGGGGACGGGCGAACAGTCCGAGTACCGACGGGTGCACGGCCAGCTGCGGGATCACTTCCGGGCACTGGCCGATACCGGTGACGAGGCGGCACGGGTCGAGCACCTGTACCACTGCCTGGCACTGGAGGACCCAAGTCCGTTGGTGAGCCGACTGTCCCAGCTCCCCGCGGGCGCCGGTGCACAGGCCAGGAGCCGGTGGCTGGAACTGCTGATGTCGGTCACCGAGGCGCCGATGCCTCGACGGTCACCGGACCGGTCACGTGTGCGGCACACCGATGCCCGTCCGATCTGGCAGTTCCTGGTCGAACTGCTCAACGCCGACCGGCCACGCCACGACGGCGACGACGCGCTGCTCGAGGTGGTGGTGTCCACCTGGTTGATGAGGTCGTGCACCAGTCGCCGGCGGATGGACGACGTGTTGCTGGACCGCGCCGCCCGCGCCTTTCGCACACTGCCCGGTGCCACCCGCGACGCGCCGGTCCGCAAGCAGGTGCGGTACCTGGAGAACCTGTCGCGGTACGCCGCTGGCGAGCGGCCACGCGAGGCCCTGCCGGCGCGTTCCGAACTGGCCTCGTCCGACTACCGGATAAAGTTGCGCCGGGTGCGGCCGAGCCGGCACAGCCGACGGCGAGCGGCGGTGGCCGCGGTGCTCGTCCCCTGCGTGGCCTTCACCGGTTGGTTCGGTGTCCGGTACTCCGACCTCCGCACCAACACCTGCGCACCGACCGGGGCGCTGGCCGCCATGCGCGACGGCGGCGCGGGCGACCACCAGGTGATCACCCGGCTGCCAGACGGGCAGTGCATCGGTATCACCGATGGTTCGTTCGCCTTCTCCGGATTCGCCGCACCCTACGAGCAGATGGTCCTGGAACAGAACCGGTACGTGGCTCGCCTGGCCGCACAGGGTCGCCGGTACGTGACCGTGGTGGTGACCGCGATGCTCACCTCCGACGACAGGGTGAGCCCGCAGAAGGACATCGGCTCGGGGGTCAACGAGTTGGTGGGTGCCTACCTGGCCCAGTGGCGGTACAACACCGGTGGCGACCCGAAACTCGCCCGGAACCCTGATCCGCTGCTGCGGGTGCTCATCGCCAACATCGGCGGTAAGTCCAGGTCGGTCGATCTGGTCGCCCGCAAGATCGTCGATCTCACCCGACACGAACCGGTCGCCGCGGTCATCGGCCTGCCCCAGACCCGCAGGGAGACGCTGGACGCGGTGCGACGGCTGGGCGCGGCGGGGATTCCGATGGTGTCCTCGGTCGCCTCCGGAGACGTGTTCCACGGTCTGGACCACTTCTTCCGGATCGCTCCGAGCAACGACCGGGAGGCGGCGGCGCTGACCGGCTTCGTCCGGTCCCGGTTCGGGGGGCGGAAGATCTGGCTGCTCGGCGACGACGGTGACGAGTACAGCCACAACCTCTCAGTCGACCTGACCGCCGACCTGGACCGGGCCGGGTTGACCTTCACCCCGCTGCGCTACACCGCCGAGGCACCCGACACCAACAACCAGATCCGGTTTGCGGTGGCGCAGGCGTGCATGCCACCCGCATCGGCCGATCCGCTGATCTTCTATACCGGGCGGGCGAACGAGCTGGGCACGGTGTTCGGCGCGTTGACCGACCTGCTGTGTACCGGTGCGACGGTGCTGGCCGGCGACGACGTATCCTCACTACAGGCCCCACCGAATGAGGGTTTCCCGGTGTCGGCGTCTGGCCGCCTGTTCTTCACCTCCTTCGGGCTGGACGAGTCGACCTGGCTGCAACTACACCAATCTGAGGTGGCGCCCCCGTTCTATCAGGACCACGACCGGTTCTTCGGTGAAGACGAGGTGAACGGTCACGCGATCGCGGCTCACGACGCGACCGGGGTGGTGATCAACGCGATCCGGTCGGCCAGGCCGCACAACGAGGGCGCGACCGCCATGGCCGACGCGGTGTACTCGGCCCTGCTCCTGATGCACGGCGACAGGGCGTATCGGGGGGTGGGCGGCCTGCTCGACTTCGACACCGCCGGCGACCCACAGGACAAGCTGGTGGTGATCTACCAGGTGACGGCCCCCCGCGACGTCTCCTTCCAAACCGCCCTGGGCACCCCCTGACCCGCCCTGGCAGACATGAGAAAGGTGCCGAGGAAGAGAGAGGATTCTCCGCTCCGGACCTCTCACCTTCCTCGACACGTTGGTGTGGAGTGGGCTTCGCCCACTCCACGTCCTGACGGAGGCCGAGTGCTGATCCGACTGCTGCGCGCACACCTGCGCCCCTACGGCAGGGCAGTCACGCTGATCGTGCTGCTGCAACTGGCGCAGACCCTGGCCGCCCTGTACCTGCCGACCCTCAACGCGGACATCATCGACAACGGCGTGGTCGTCGGTGACACCGGGCACATCGTGCGGGTCGGCGGCGTCATGATGGCGGTGACGTTGGTCCAGATCATCTGCTCGGCCGGGGCGGTGTACCTGGGCGCCCGCACCGCGACGGGCGTGGGCCGGGACGTGCGCGCGGCGGTGTTCCGTCGGGTGCAGGATTTCTCCGCCCGTGAGGTGGGCCGGTTCGGCACGCCGTCACTGATCACCCGGACCACCAACGACGTGCAGCAGGTCCAGATGCTGACCCTGATGACATTCACCCTGATGGTCTCGGCGCCCATCATGTGCGTCGGCGGCATCCTGATGGCGCTCAACCTGGACGTGCCGCTGTCCTCGCTGTTGCTGATCATCGTTCCGGTGCTGGCGGTGGCCGTCAGCCTCATCATCTCCCGGATGCGGCCGCTGTTCCGCTCGATGCAGCAGCGGATCGACACGATCAACCGGGTGCTCCGCGAACAGATCACCGGTGTGCGGGTGATCCGTGCGTTCGTCCGCGACGACTCCGAACGGCGGCGGTTCGCCGCGGCCAACACCGAGCTGTACGACGTGTCGCTGGGCGTGGGTCGGCTGATGGCGCTGATGTTCCCGACCGTGATGCTGGTGGTCAACATCTCCAGTGTCGCGGTGCTGTGGTTCGGCGGGTTGCGCATCGACAGCGGCGGGATGCAGATCGGCGCGCTGACCGCGTTTCTCAGCTACCTGATGCAGATCCTCATGGCGGTGATGATGGCGACCTTCATGTTCGTCATGGTGCCCCGCGCCGAGGTGTGCGCCGAACGCATCCAGGAGGTGCTCGACACCGGGTCCAGCGTGGTCCCGCCGGCCGATCCGGTGTCCTTCCCGGTACTCGCCGACACCCCGCGCGGGCGACTGGAACTGCGCGGCGTGGAGTTCCGCTACCCCGGCGCCGAAGAACCGGTGTTGCGCGGCGTGGACCTGCTGGCCCGGCCCGGCCAGACCACCGCGGTGATCGGCAGCACCGGCAGCGGCAAGACCACCCTGCTCAACCTGGTGCCACGGCTGTTCGACGCCACCGCCGGCACCGTGCTGGTCAACGGCGTGGACGTCCGCCAACTCGACCCGACGGCGCTGGCCGACGCGGTCGGTTTCGTGCTACAGCGGCCGTACCTGTTCTCCGGCACGGTCGCGTCCAACCTGCGCTACGGCAGGCCCGAGGCCACCGACGCCGAACTGTGGGAGGCGCTGGAGACAGCACAGGCCCGCGACTTCGTCGAACAGATGCCCGGCGGGTTGGACGCGCCGATCGCCCAGGGCGGCACCAACGTGTCCGGCGGGCAGCGTCAGCGGTTGGCCATCGCCCGGACCCTGGTGCGCCGACCGGAGATCTACCTGTTCGACGACTCGTTCTCCGCGCTGGACTACGCCACCGACGCGGCGCTGCGGGCGGCGCTGGCGGGCCGGACCGCCGGTGCGACCGTGGTCATCGTGGCCCAGCGGGTCAGCACCATCCGGCACGCCGACCAGATCGTGGTACTCGACACCGGTCGGGTGGTCGGC
>DATCXL010000428.1:0-4188 GCA_036565825.1 Mycobacteriales bacterium | reverse complement strand
GGCCGACACCGTCGCGGGCCGGCAGCGGGTCGTGCCACAGGTCGCCGAACGCGGACAGAACAGCGCGCTGGGCGAACGGGCGGTCCCCGGTCACCCGCCCGGCCAGGGCATAGGCGGGCCGGGCGTACCGGTCGAACAGGGCGGTGAGCGCCCGGGCGTCACCTGCCGCGACGCGTGCCACCAACATGCCGTCTGCCATACCGGTGCGGTCACCGGCCGGGTTGGTGGGCGCAGTCACGGGGGTCCTCGGGGTTATCGGGGGCGGCCGGTGGAACGCGGGCGCGCCTGGTCACGGTAACCGCGGGAGGGCGGGACCCAGGGTATTCACGATGGACTTTTCCCCGGTGCCGTCACAGCCGGGCCCCAGCGGCGTTGGTAACGGAAGAGGCACGTCACGGGGAGGGGCCATGATCTCGCGCTCACGCAGCGTATGCACACCCATCGAGTTGACCCTGCTCGGATCGGGGGCGCAGGTGCGGATCGAGGCGTCGCTGGCGTTTCACTCCAGCGACCCGTACGCGGTGCACGTCATCTTCCACACCTGCGACAACCAGGACGACATTCAGTGGATGTTCGCCCGCCAACTGCTCAGTTTCGGGTTGCTGATGCCCGCCGGCGAGGGTGACGTGCGGATCTGGCCCGGCCCGGACGGCAGTGACCTGACCTATCTCGAACTGCGTTCACCGCACGGCGAGGCGACGTTCCAGGTCGACCGGGCCGCCCTGGTCGACTTCGTGTTGTGCAGCTACGTGGTGGTGCCGCCCGGCTGCGAGAGCGGATACCTCGACCTTGACGCCGAACTCGCGCTGCTGCACGACGACCTGACCTGATTCACCCGGACCCGATTCGGGCCCGGCCGCCGACACGGGTCCATACCGGAGCTCCCTCAGGCCTGCCAGAGCGGCGAGTGGGTGCCCGGCTCCAGCGGCATCCGCACGCCGACCCCACGGGCGGTGTCCAGGGCGGCCTCGTAACCGGCGTCGGCATGCCGCAGCACCCCCGATCCCGGGTCGTTGGTCAGCACCCGCTCCAACCGCCACCGGCTCTGCTCGGTGCCCTCGGCGACGACCACCACGCCGGCGTGGATGGACTTGCCGATGCCCACTCCCCCGCCGTGGTGTACCGACACCCAGGAGGCCCCCGAGGCGGTGTTGAGCAGCGCGTTGAGGATCGGCCAGTCCGCGATCGCGTCGGACCCGTCCCGCATCGCCTCGGTCTCCCGCTCCGGCGAGGCGACCGATCCGGCGTCCAGGTGGTCGCGGCCGATGACCACAGGCGCGGACAACACCCCGCGGGCGACCAGGTCGTCGAAGGCCAGCCCGGCCACGTGCCGCTGGCCGTAACCCAGCCAGCAGATCCGCGACGGCAGGCCCTGGCCGGCGACCTTCTGCTGGGCGAACCGCATCCAGCGGTGCAGCGGTTCGTCGTCGGGGAAAGCGTCCAGCACGGCCTGGTCGGTGGCGGCCAGGTCGGCCGGATCACCGGACAGGCAGGCCCACCGGAACGGCCCGGAACCGCGGGCGAACAGCGGACGGATGTAGGCGACCACGAAACCGGGGTAGTCGAACGCGTTGGTCACTCCGGCGTCGCGGGCCTGGCCACGCAGTCCGTTGCCGTAGTCGAACACCACCGAACCGGCCCGTTGCAGGTCGAGCATCGCCTGGCAGTGGGTGGCCATCGACGCCTGCGCCCGCTCGACGTACTCGGAAGGCTTGGCCCGGCGCAGGTCGGCCGCCTCCTTTGGGGACAGCCCGGCCGGGATGTACCCGTGCAGGGCGTCGTGCGCTGAGGTCTGGTCGGTGACGATGTCGGGGACGAACCCGCGGCGGACCAGTTCGGGATGGGTTTCGGCGGCGTTGCCGATGACCGCGACCGACAGCGCCCGCCGTTCCCGTTTGGCCGCCTCGACCCGGGCGACCGCGTCGTCGAGGGAGTCGGCGAGTTCGTCGAGGTAACCGTGTTCCAGCCGACGCGCGATCCGCGTCGGGTCGACCTCCACGCACAGCACCGCACCGCCGTTGCCGGTGACGGCCAGCGGTTGGGCGCCACCCATCCCGCCCAGTCCGGCGGTCAGCGTGATGGTGCCGGCCAGGGTGCCGCCGAAGTGCTGACGGGCGGCCTCGGCGAAGGTGGAATAAGTGCCCTGCAGGATGCCCTGGGTGCCGATGTAGATCCACGAGCCGGCGGTCATCTGCCCGTACATGGTCAGCCCGGCGTCCTCCAGTTCCCGGAAGTGTTCCGGGGTGGCCCACCTGGGCACCAGCATGGCGTTGGAGATGAGCACCCGGGGAGCCAGTTCGTGGGTGCGCATCACGCCGACCGGTTTGCCGCTCTGCACCAGCAACGTGTCGTCGGGGGCCATGGTGCGCAGCGTCTCCACGATCGCGTCGAAGCAGCGCCAGTCCCGCGCGGCCCGACCCGAGCCGCCGTAGACCACCAGGTCGTCGGGGCGTTCGGCGACCTCCGGGTCGAGGTTGTTCTGCAGCATCCGCAGGGCTGCTTCGGCGCCCCACGTCTGCGCCGACCGCTGTGCGCCGCGCGGCGCCCTGACGACCCTCGCTCCCTGCATGACCGGCCGACCTCCCGACGTGGTTGTCCGTGTTCGAGACTCTGTCATCCGGGCGGGTGGTGCGTCGAGCAGGCAGCGCGATCGGCACACCATCTGACCTGATGCGATATAGGCGTCTCGTATTGGTACGTCCTACACCTCCGGAGCGTTCCGTCGCGCACTGCCTCGACCGTCAGATACCGGGGGCATTCCCGGTCCTGTCGGCGCGATCGATGTCAGGGGCGACGCGCCCCGCCCGGTCGGCGCCCGCCAACACGGCACCCGGCCGATACCGGCAAGCGAGCCTGGAAGGCAATCTCGGATGGGATGCTGTGCGGCGTGCGTCACGATGGATGTTGGACGGCCACCGGCAGGCTGCTGACCGTGGCGACCGTGGCCGTGATGGTCGCCTCCTGTGGTGGCGGAACGGCTACCGAGTCGGCCCGACGGGCGAGCAGCCCGGTGACGCTCCCGCCGGGAAGCCGCACCCCGACACCCACGCCCACCCCGGCCCCGGGCGTGACCATCGCGTTCGCTGGCGACGTGCACTTCACCGGACGGACCGCGGCACGCCTCGACGACCCGAAGACCGCACTGGGATCGATCGCCAAGACCCTCTCCGACGCGGACATCGCGATGGTGAACCTGGAGTCGGCGATCACCACCGGAGGCACGCCCGAACCCAAGTCGTTCCACTTCCGGGCCCCCGCCAGCGCCCTGGACGCACTGCGCGACGCGGGTGTCGACGTGACCACGATGGCCAACAACCACGGCGTCGACTACGGCCCGGTGGGCCTGGACGACACCCTGGCGGCCATCACCTCCAGTGGTTTTCCGGTGGTGGGAATCGGGCGGGACTCCGACCAGGCGTACGCGCCGTGGTACACCACGGTGCGCGGCCAACGGGTGGCGTTCGTTGGTGCCAGCGAGATTCCCGACCGCACCCTCACCGCCTGGACCGCCCAGCCGGACCACCCGGGGATCGCCTCGGCGTTCTCCGAACGGCTGATCGACGCGGTGCGCGACGCGCGGACGAAGGCCGACGTGGTCGTGGTCTACCTGCACTGGGGCGAGGAGGGGAACGACTGCCCGATCTCCGACCAGACCTCGCTGGCCGCGGACCTGGCCAAGGCCGGCGCGGACGCGGTGGTGGGCACCCACGCCCACCTGCTGCTCGGCGGCGGTTGGCTGGGCCAGACCTACGTGGCCTACGGGTTGGGCAACTTCCTCTGGTGGCGGGACAACGCCTACTCCAACGACACCGGCGTGCTCACCCTCACCTTCCATGGTCGGAAGGCGACCGCCGCACACCTGACTCCGGCCAGCATCGACGGACGCGGCGTGCCGATGCCGACCAGCGGCAGCGAAACCCAACGGATTACGACAAAGTGGGACGATGCGCGCGTCTGCACCAAGTTGTCCAGCACTCCTCCGAAGTAAACTGGCTGGCACGGCACCCTGGTTTGGAACGGGCCGCCCATGTCGGCTAAAGTTCGCAACGCTCGGGTGTTGGCCCGACACGCGGACGTGGCTCAGTTGGTAGAGCATCACCTTGCCAAGGTGAGGGTCGCGGGTTCGAATCCCGTCGTCCGCTCGGAGGCGCCCTCGGGCGCCCTGGCGGCTCCCCCGGGGGAGATCCG